>CANQEC010000274.1 GCA_947594335.1 uncultured Lachnospiraceae bacterium | reverse complement strand
TGACAACAATTTCAGTTTGTTGTCCGCAGTTTTACAGACACCGTTGATTTCATCCCTGAACATAGATTTCCTCCCTTGCCTTTATCCTTCCGTCCCGTTTTGCGGGAACATAAGGCGAATAAACATATATTCTCCTACAAAAATTAAATTTTTTAATAGATAATAGAAAATATATATTTATAAATTATTTTTACATTTACATTGTATTTTTGTTTTTCCCCTATGTCAAGTGTATTTATATAAAATCAACGAAATATTCTTTCATTTTCATCTGGTTTTTCGCATTTTTACACAAAAAGATTGCACACGGGCGAAAAGTTTTCCCTCCTGTTGGCCAGAGTTTCCCGCCATCTGCTTTTCACTTTGCCGCCATCACCCTTCCTTCCTCTGTTTTCTTTGTGAATCCGCTCTTATCAAAATGCTCCAGAAGCGCCAGCGCCACCTTGCGGGAACAGGACAAATAATCCCGGAATTCCCCCAGCTGGATTGCCTTTCCTCCTTCTGCCATCTCCCGGAACGCTTCTTTTGCCTTATTATAAGAATCAATGTGGACGCTGTACTGCTCATTTAAGCGGATCAGCGTTTTCTTATTCACCAGAGAGACATACAGGGATCTGAACTTTTTGGACTTTGCATGCTCCTGCAGGTAAACCTCCGTCGCCAGAGGAGCAAATCCCGCGTTTTTATAAAATTCCGTGATCTCTGCAAGGATCGCCGTTTCATCTTCCTGCATGACTACTTTGAACGAGTAACGGCTGAATACCTGGCCGCGTTCTTTTAAGATCTTCTCATCCGTCAGGATCCGCAGGATCCGGTCCGCCGCCCAGGTTCGGTCCGCAAGCCCCAGCCTGCTCCTCAGCTCTTCCCTTCCCATTCCGTCCTTGATCGGAAAATTCTTATGAAATTCATTGACGACGCGGACCGCCTTTTTGCGGTAAAAGTCAAACTCATCCCGGGAGATGTAAACGTCCCCTCCGGATTGCGCCGCTTTGCCTTCATTCTCCAGAATCCGCACCGCTTTTCCCTCTTTTTCAAGGAGTTCCGCATTGTTTTTCAGCGGTCCCGGTTCCAGCGAGTGACGCTTCGCCAGCTCCGTCAGAGACGGAAAACTGCCCCAGTGCTCTCCAAGAACTGTCTCCAGGATTTCTTTCTGATTACCGGATTCCTTGATCTGAAGCGCTTCCAGAACATGACGGTTGTTCCTGCGGTGCTTGGCGGGGCTCGCCTCCAGAATGATCCCGCCGCCTACCGTCTCCACCGGTGAATAGAACCGGATCACAAAATGGTCTCCTTTCTTCGCCGCAAGCGTCTCCTCCAGACGCAGCTGCACATAGCAGGTCTCGCCTGCTTCGAGCTCATCCCGATCGAGCAGGATCACCTTCCCAAGCAGTTCCCTTGTCCCGTGGTAAATATGGACTCTGCTGCCGTTTTTGACCTTGCGGTTTGTATGCTTCAAAAGGGTCAGCCGCACATCCAGCATCATGGTATCATACATGCAGCCGGGGGACGCCAGGATATCTCCCCGCGCGATCTCATCCTTTTTCTTATTCGGCAGATTAACGGCCACCCGCTGCCCGGCATAGGCGACCTCCGCATCCGAGGAATGCACCTGAATGCTGCGCATGCGCACCGCTTCCTGCTCAGGGTAGAGAACCGCTTCCTGCTCCTTCTTCATCCTTCCCTCCCAGAGAGTACCGGTCACGATCGTGCCGTACCCTTTCAGAGTGAACACACGGTCGATTGGCATACGGAAAAATCCGCTGCCCTTTCTCTCCGGCAGGGAAAGGCAAAGCTCCTGAAGCGTCTGCTTCAGCTCGTCCAGACCTTCCCCGGTAAACGCCGAGACAGGCACGACGGGCGCCGTCTCCAGAAAAGTCCCTTTTGCCAGTTCCCGGACGTCCTCCTCCACAAGCTCCACAAAATCCGGCTCCACAAGATCGGTCTTCGTGATCACAATTACACCCGCCGAAATGCCGAGAATGGAGAGGATATCGAGGTGCTCCACAGTCTGCGGCATGACGCCCTCGTCGGCAGCCACAATCAGCATGGCCAGATCCATGCCGCCCGCCCCGGCAAGCATATTCCGGACAAACTTTTCATGCCCCGGCACATCCACGATGCCGACCCGCTGCCCGTTGGGAAGATCCAGATAAGCAAACCCCAGCTCGATCGTGATGCCTCTCTTCTTCTCTTCCTTCAGGCGGTCCGTATCGATTCCTGTAAGCGCCTTAATCAGACATGTCTTTCCATGATCCACATGGCCTGCGCTTCCTACGATCACATGCTTCATAATTTTTCTCTCCGTTCAATATTTCTGAAATTTCCTGTGAATCGAGCAGGGGCGGTCCTCCTCCTGCTCGCTGTCGCAGCCCGGGTGCTGCGACAGCAGCTGATTTCCCTGCCCGGGCCTGCGCATAAAACATGCCAGGGTATCCCGGAAAGACCCGTAAAGGCGCACACTCCGGGATATCCCTGGCACATGATTTCTTAGTTCTGACAGATTAACATTTACCAGGCAGTCCGCCGGTATTTCCACCTGTTCCTCTTTTTCCGGCCGAAATGCCGCCAAAAAGCGCAGGGTCTGTCAGGCCTGCCTCTTTTGACGCCGGAACCGGCAGATACCGTACGGTCTGCTTCGTGCAGTCATTTTATGCAGTACGACGTATGTAACAGATGATGCGCCAGATGGCTGTTCGGCTCCTCCAGGAACTCGTCATACAGCTTCTTCACCGCCGGGCTCTCATGAGACTTGCGCAGCGGCAGCTCTCTGTCGTGTACAAACGTGGCTTCTCTTCTGGCCGCGTACGCTTCTGCCCGATCCGCGTCCATGAGCAGCTTCGGCTGTCCGCCGCCGCTGACGCAGCCTTCCGGACAGGTCATCACTTCAATAAAGTGGAGATCCAGCGTTCCCGCCTTCATCGCCTCGATCACCGGAGCCACGTTCTTGAGGCCGGTCACAACGCCGACTTTCAGCTCCAGATCGCCGATCTTGATGATGGCTTTCCGGAAGCCTTCCGTACCTCTGACCGGGGTCACTTCCACGTTCGGAATCGGCTGGCCTGTCACCAGCTCATAGCCTGTACGGAGCGCCGCCTCCATCACGCCGCCGGTCACGCCGAAGATCGTACCGGCTCCCGTGTAGATGCCGAACGGCTGGTCGAACTCTTCTTCCGGAAGGGAAGCCCAGTCGATTCCCAGATCCTTGATCAGCCACGCCAGATCTCTCGTCGTGATCGCCACGTCGACGTCGCGGTATCCGCTGTCCTTCATCTCCGGGCGATCGCACTCGAACGCTTTGCAGGTGCACGGCATAACGGAAATGCTGTAGATATCCGCGCCAGTCTTCCCGTCAATCTCCGCGCCGAACGTCTTGAAGATGGCGCCGCCGATCTGCTGCGGGCTCTTCGCGGAGGACAGATGATCCTTGATCTCCGGATAATTGTTCTCCATGTATTTCACCCACGCTGGACAGCAGGAGGTGAACATCGGAAGAACGCCGCCTTCCGTCACACGCTTCACAAGCTCCGTGCCTTCCTCCATGATCGTCACGTCGGCCGGGAAGTTCGTGTCGTAGATGCGGTCGAATCCGATCCTGCGCAGAGCGGCCGCCAGCTTGCCGGGCGTCAGCTTTCCAAGCTCGTCGCCGAAATCCTCTCCGATCGCCACGCGGACTGCCGGAGCGCACTGCACTACCGT
>CANQEC010000273.1 GCA_947594335.1 uncultured Lachnospiraceae bacterium | reverse complement strand
GATGTCGGCGGCTGTCAAGGAATATTATCGTGAGTCGGAGCGCGCTGCGGGCAAGAAGACCGTTATGGTGTCCTTCATGCCGTGTACTGCGAAGAAGTACGAGGCGAAGCGTCCGAACAGCTTTACGAACGGCGAGCAGGATACGGATATCGTTATCACCTCGACCGAGCTGATCCGCATGATCCAGAATTATGGCCTTGATTTTGCGGGACTTGAGCCGCAGAAGGCTGACGATCCGTTCGGATACGGTTCCGGCGGCGGCGTGATCTTCGGTGTTACCGGCGGTGTTACAGAGGCGGTTATCCGTCGCCTGATGCCGGATGAGACACCGGAAACGCTTAAGATGATCGCAGAGTCCGGTGTCCGTGGCCTTGACGGCATCAAGGAATTTACGGTTCCGTACAACGGAATCGATGTCAAGATCTGCGTGGCGAGCGGCCTTGCAAACGCGAGGAAGGTGCTTGACAGCGTGCGTGCAGGCGAGAAAGAATACCATCTGATCGAGGTCATGGCGTGCCGCGGCGGCTGCGTCATGGGCGGCGGCCAGCCGGTACACAACGGCATCTACCTGACTGCAGAGCGTACAGAAGGTATCTACGAAGCAGATGCGGCGTCCGAGATCAAGAAGCCGGATGCGAACAAGCCGCTTCTGTCCCTGTATGACACGTTCCTTGGAGGCAAGGAGCATCATCTGCTGCACAATGAGTTTTATTAAAATGACACCATGCTTCTGATATCCGGCCTTTGGCTGTCGGTTTCCTGCTCTGCTTTTGTGAAATCGTGAGAATTTCCAGTTTACAGGGTTGTTGACGGGAAAGATATCATAACATGGAAGGCCCCCTGCATATACTGAAGTAGTATAGGCAGGGGGTCTTTTCATGGAAAAATTTGATCTGTATAAAGATATCCAGGCAAGGACGGGCGGGGAGATCTATGTCGGCGTTGTCGGCCCTGTCCGCACCGGAAAATCTACGTTTATCCGGAAATTTATGGAGCAGCTTGTCTTGCCGGGGCTGACGGAACAGGAGAGAAAGCGGGCCACCGATGAGCTGCCTGCGAGCGCGACGGGACGCACTGTGACGACTGTGGAGCCGAAATTTATTCCGCGGGAATCGTTTCCGCTGTCCCTGGGGGAGGAGGCGTCCATGCGCGTCCGGATCGTGGACTGCATCGGCTTTACGGTTCCGGGAGCGGAAGGGTTAATTGAAAACGGAATGCCGAGGATGGTACATACACCCTGGTCAAAGGAGCCTCTCAGTTTCCCGGAAGCCGCAAAGACAGGCACGCGAAAAGTGATCACGGATCACGCGACGATCGGACTTGTCATCACAACGGACGGGAGCTTTGGGGAGCTTCCCAGACAGAACTTTATTGAGGCTGAAAAAGAGGCGGTCGAAGAACTGAAGGCGATCGGAAAGCCGTTCCTGATTATTGTGAATTCCGCGGATCCTTACGGCAAGGAGGCAAAAGACACGGCGGCTTACCTGAAAAAGACTTATGGAAAAAGCGGCATTATTTTGAATTGTGAACAGCTGAAAAAGGAAGAAATATTTATGGTGTTTGAACAGTTTCTTCTTGAATTTCCTCTGACCAGGATCGTCTTTCAGATTCCCAAGTGGATTGAGACGCTTGAAAATACACACTGGCTCAAGCAGGAGCTGTTTGAAGGCGTCAGACAGAAAATGAAGACATTAAAAACGATCCGTGATCTTTACGCGGATGATTTTCAGATACCGGGAGAGCATATCCGAAAGACAAAGCTTGAAAAAGCGGATCTGTCCGCAGGGTCTGCGGAGGTGGCCCTGTCAGTTGACGAGCCTCTGTATTATCAGATTCTCAGTGAAATGACAGGAACCGAGATCGTAAGTGAATATCAGCTGATCTCCATCGTCCGCGAGATGGCAATGCTGAAAAAGGAATATGAGGCGGTGGCATCCGCCATGGCGGAGGTACGGCAGAAGGGCTATGGGATTATAAAGCCGTCCAGGGAAGAGATCCATCTTGAGGAGCCTGTTCTGATCCATCAGGGAAACAGGTACGGGGTCAGGATCAGGGCCTCCTGCCCGTCGATCCACCTGATCCGCGCCGAGATTGAGACAGAGCTTTCCCCGATTGTGGGCAGCGAATCCCAGGCACAGGATCTGATCAGCTATATGAAAGAGAACGCAGCCGCCGAGGAAGGGGCGTGGAAGACGCTGATCTTCGGGAAATCCATGGAACAGATGGTGGATGACGGGATCAGGACAAAACTCTCGGTTATAAGTGAAGAGACACAGCAGAAGCTGCAGAACGCAATGAAGCGGATTGTAAATTCTTCAGGAGGAAGACTGATCTGTATCATTCTCTGATTTTGGGGCAGATGCGCGCCCGGCCGCGCATCTGAACTTTTTACATGTTTTTGCCCTGTTTTGTTTGACAAATTCAAATATTTAGCATATAATACAAAAGTGTTACAAGTTTTTTAAGAAAGCAGGAGACACATAAGGAGACAAGCTATGTATAAAAAACGACGGAACTTGTATGCGGGGATATTTATGCTGATGTTTCTGTTCCTTGCCGTACCGGTGCGTTCTGAGGCGGCATGGGAGAAAAATGCTGACGGTACATATTCCTATTATAAGAAAAACGGCAAGCTGGCTGTGAACACCTGGATCAACGACAAGTATTTTGTCGATAAAAACGGAATACGGCAGACGGGCTGGCTGACTTATAAAAACAAGACGTATTTTCTGAATATGTCCAATGGCAAGAAGATCACGAAGACCTGGGTAAAAACCGGCGGAGCGTTCTATTATTTTAACGCGAACGGCGTGATGGCAAAGAGCAAGAAGGTCGGTCAGTATTACGTGGGTTCCGATGGAAAGAGGCTGTACAATGCCTGGTTCAATGACAACATTTATGTGGGAAGCAATGGAAAAAGCGTAAACGGGCTGCAGAAGATTGACGGCAGTTATTATTATTTTGATAAATCAACCGGAAAGAAGTCCGTATCCTGCAAAGTTGTTGTGGATGAGATTGTATACCAGTTTGATCAGAACGGTGTGGGAACGGTTATCAACAGCAATATTCCGCCGACAAAGATAAATGTGGAAACTACCTATTATACGGATCCGGATGTGAACGACGAGACGCTGCTTGGGGCGATCATCTACTGTGAGGCGGGCAATCAGCCTTATTACGGGCAGCTTGCCGTCGGCATGGTCATTATGAATCGTCTGTATTCCTCTGATTTTCCAGGATCGACTGTGCGGGAGATCGTCTACGCGAAAACGCAGTTCGAGCCTGCGAGGAATGATACGCTGACGCAGGCTCTGACCAATCAGAATATCGTCACGGCTTCGTGCAAGAAGGCTGCCAAAAAGGTTCTGAAACTGTACAAGAATTATAAGTCCGGGAAAAAGATATATCTCACGGTCGATAAGAAAAAGAAAGAATTTTCCGGATATTATTTCTTTATGACGTATCCTTCTTATGTGCGTCTCGGCCTGAAATCAGACTATATTACGCTTAAAGGCCATGTTTTCTTTAAAAAATGGAAAAAATAAAACTGTAAACTTAGCGCGGCATGGCCGCGGGGGAGCGCAGGGCAAAATCAAACGTTGATTTTGCCCTGTTTTTATGTTAAAACCCGAGTTTGCCACTTGTAAATGCGAAATGGAGCCTGTCCCTGGCTCCATTTCCCTCGTGTTTATGCGGTTTTCC
>CANQEC010000272.1 GCA_947594335.1 uncultured Lachnospiraceae bacterium | reverse complement strand
ATAAAACGGTCCTCATTCCAGCACTCGCGGTTCAGCAGTTCGCCGAGCTGCTTCTGCTGCTCATTCAGCCAGGAAACGTACTCATCATCCTTTTTGTAAACGGCAAAATCGCGCAGAATAGACATTGCCTGATAAAACTGTAAAGCCACAAATGCAGATTCCCCATTTGCCCCAAGACGCAGGCAGTCGTTCCAGTCCGCATGCAGGCCGGCGGGCATCCCGTGAGGCCCGAGATGCTCCATTGAGAAGCGTACCGCGCGCTTCAGATGCTCGTAAACGGTACCCTCATCCCGGTTCGCAAACGGGAGCACCTCGTCAAGAAACTGCAGATCACCTGTCTCCGCGATATATTTGTATACGGTCGGAAACAGCCAGAGCGCGTCGTCCGCACGGTAGGCGGGATGGCCTGTCTCCCTCACATAGGATTCATCCTCCGGCGTATCTTCATGCCCGGCATGATGTGTGAACTTTACAAGCGGAAGTCCTCCGCCGTTATCTACCTGCGCGGACAACATGAAGCGTATCTTCTCCAGCGCCATCTTCGGGGCCAGGTGAATGATCCCCTGAATGTCCTGCACCGTGTCCCGATATCCGTAGCCGTTGCGCAGACCGCAGTAGATAAAGGAGGCCGCCCGCGACCAGATAAACGTCATGAAGCAGTTGTACGCATTCCAGATATTGATCATCGTGTCAAACTCCGGACTCGGCGTTTTTACCTGGAAACGGGAGAGCTTCGCGTCCCACCAGGCGGCGAGCGCCTCCGCCTCTTTTGCACAGACTATCCCGGGATTTTCGTATTTCTCCATGATCTGCCGCGCCGTCTCATCCTCCTTCATCCCCAGGATAAAAGCGATCTTACGGCTCTCCCCCGGCTGCAGCGCAAAAACTGCCGAAAGCGCCCCGCATCCGTTCTCATTGTAGTTCCCTGTGTTGACCAGCACGCCGGTTCTGACGCCTTCGGGATCCCCATACCCGTGGTAACGGCCAAGAAATTGTTCCTTATCTCCGCACCACGAGGAAACCTCCGCCCCCGCAAGACCGAAGAAGCGCTCTGTCACCCGTTTTTCGTCCACTTCTTCGCCCTCTTCCAGTTCATCCAGATTGCCGTGGATCAGCTGGCGGACGCGGTTCTCCCGAAACCGCGTGGATGTGATAAACTGCGAGTACTGCAGGTTTACCTGATCCTGCTCGTAGCTGCTGTTATTTGTAAATTCCGCGTAACCGGTGACCGTCAGGCTCCGCTCCTCCTCTGACTGATTCGTCAGAGTCAGCTGCCATATCTCATACTCCGCGTCCAGCGGCACATAGTACAGCGCCTCCGAATGAATGCCCCGGTAATCGGCCTCCATTCTGGTATAGCCCAGCCCGTGGCGGCACCGGCTTTTATATGTACTCAGATCCTTTCCCACCGGCTGCCAGGACGCCGACCAGAAATCACCGTCGGCATTGTCCCGGATATAAATATAACGTCCCGGCTGGTCAAACTGATTGAACACGTAGCGCAGGATGCGCCCGTTCGCCCCCGATTTCGCAAAGCTGTAACCACCCGCGTTGTTGGAGATCAGCGCTCCATACTCCGGGGACCCCAGATAATTCGCCCAGGGTGCCGGCGTGTCCGGTCTGGTGATCACATATTCCCGTTTTTCGTTGTCAAAATATCCAAATTTCATTATCATTTCCTCATAACTTGTTCTTCATTTGCTTTCATGCCAGCTCCACAAAAATCCTGTGCCGTCCCCCGGAAAGATGCCGTATCTGTCCGGCGCGCAGAACCGCCCTGCTGCCGACAGGCTTTTTCCGATCTGTATCCGACCGTTCGCGGACAGACCCTGCCTCGGCCGCATCTTCTTCTATGTCACAGATAATCTCCGTATCCAGCCTGTTCTCTGCCTCTGCCCGGACGTTCTCAAACTGCACCGGCACACCGCCGCAGTCCACTTCCGCGATCCCATACTCTCCATAATCCAGCATCCGCGGATTGTGATAGATCACCTCAAATTCCTTCCCCGCGAAGGTCAGGCTGATTTTTGCGGTTCCGTTTTCATCAAACTGTTCTTTCACCAGCTTCGGCTCCAGAACCAGATCCCCCGCTTCGCCCCGCACGCCGAAGACCTGCGTGATCATCGTCATCATGTACCAGCTTCCCGCACCCGTCAGATAGTGGTACATACCGCGGCCGTCGTTGTTGAAATACTCCGGAATTCCCGGATAAATTCTGCTTGTCTCAAAATCGAGCGCCGCGTCGGCGAGCGTCTGCAGCGCCCGGTATCCTTCCCGCACAAATCCTCTCTGATAGAGGGCGTTCGCGTACATCACCGTCATGTGGGAAAACACCGCGCCGTTTTCTTTTTCTCCATAAGCAAATCCGAACATCCGGCCCATATCAAATTTCAGTTCTTTAAAATCGGTATTCAGACGATAGCCGCCCGCGGGAGCGTCGTACAGATAGTGGTCGGCGCTTCTGCAGATCTTTCTGATCTGTTCCCTTGACGCCGTCCCGCTCATGACCGCAAACACCTGCCCGGTCAGCATCATGCGGACTCCGCGGTCCGTGATCCCTTCCACGGCGCGCCCGTGGTTGTCGTAGTAGCTGTTGAACCAGCCTTCCGTCTCTGCGGTTTCTGAACATTCCTTCTGTGCTTCGATCCGTCCCGGCTGCTCTGCATTTTCTCCTGACTGTCCGCACAATTTTGATACTGTCTCCAGCTGTTCTGTATTCTTCCCTGTCTGCCCGCTCAGTCTCAAAATCCCCTCCGCTTCGGTCTTTCCCTGCAGTTTTGAAATCTGCTCCAGTTTTACATCAATCCACTCCTGCGCACGCAGAAAACGCATCAGCCAGTCCGCCTTCGCGTCCAGATTATCGGCCAGCTCTCCAATATCCACTTTCCTCTTCCGGCCGCTAACTGTGTGAATACCTGTTTCCAGATACCGTTCCAGCAGCTCGCGCTTTCTCTGCGGATTTGCGTACAGGTTCTCCCCTTCTGCCAGCAGGATCCCGATCTCCTCGAGAAGTTCCGCCTGGAGGCAAGAATTTGCCTTTCCGGAAAGCTTTCCCCGCGCACCGTTTCCCATTTCTTCCTGGACGCACGCTTCTGCCTTCCCGGAAAGTTTCCCCTGCGCACCGTTTCCTGTTTCTTCCCGGTCACACGCTTCTGTCTCCACGGAGGGTTCCGAACCGCAGATCCCGGATTTTTCCAGGATTCTCAGACACTCCGCCAGTTGTCTCAGGTTTCCCGCATAAGCGCAGGTAAACGCCACGCTTTCCCCATTCTCTGCCGCCATGTCGAGCGCATCGTTCCAGTCCGCCCCGCGCAGCCGGATGATATTGTGCGCGCCGACCTCGTAAAACGCACAGAGATTCTGCAAAAGCAAATGTTCCAGAACCGTCCCCTCGTAAACCTGGCCGTCAGCCGTCTTCAGTCTCATTCCATAGCTTTCATCCCACTTTTCATCAGTCTGCGTGCCTCTCGCAGCCTGCGCGTCCTTAAAATAAGGCATCTTCTCAAGCAGTATCCCGATATCCCCGGTCTGATCGATGTAAAACCGGGTCGTCATAAACGGCCATACGCCATGATCCATCCAGACGCGGCTGATCCCATTGCGGTCGGCAATGAACTCCCCCTGCCTGCTGCCGATGATCGTGGCATTCGTCCCGTCAATACGTGTCCCCGCAAAATTGTCCAGGATCATGCTCCTCACATTGCCCGGCTCCATCAGCAGAAG
>CANQEC010000271.1 GCA_947594335.1 uncultured Lachnospiraceae bacterium | reverse complement strand
ATCCTGTCCCTGAATGTATAAGCCTCCGCCTTGAAATGTTCCTGTTCCAGATAGTACACGAATATGCTTTCTTTGAGAGGATCCACGATCCAGTACTCCCGGACGCCTGCGTCGGCGTACAGGTTC
Source organism: uncultured Lachnospiraceae bacterium (assembly GCA_947594335.1). Lineage (GTDB taxonomy): Bacteria > Bacillota > Clostridia > Lachnospirales > Lachnospiraceae > Choladousia. The sequence continues at coordinate 3,597 of CANQEC010000271.1, read as the reverse complement.
AGTTTAAGGACATAATCATGACTTGAGGTACTGGGAGAAATAATCTCAATGATCCAGTCCGGCGCGCCGGTACAGCCGCGGTCTGTGAGCTTGCTGCGGTCGCAGATGATGCTCAGATCCGGTTCCACGATGGTGTTCCTGTCTTTCTTCAGGCGGACAGCGAATGGAGCGGGATAGATCCGGCAGTTTCCGCTTTTTGCCTTGATGTAATTGTTTATGATCGTGTGCAGTTCGCTCAGTATGGTCTGGTGGATTCTGGAAGGAGCAGCCTGATTATAAATCAGAGTTCCTTCGATCAGTTCCGCCCGGATATCCTCGGGAAGACTGTAGTAGTCTTCTTCTGTGTAAAACTTTGTCTGTGTCAGGGGCAAGATAAAAATCTCCTTTCATTCATAACGCTGCCCGCAGAGTGGGCATGGGGAAATAAAGTATCATCAGGCGCCTTTCCTGTTTTCTGTGTTAACGGTTCCGCAAATACTGTCGGAAGCAGATAATTCTTTTGCTTGTCTTACTTCAAGCTCGTCGCAATATTTGTCCAGCTCCTCCTGTATCTTTATTTCCGCAGTTTCCTCATCACTGCCAAAGACAGAGGAGAGGAAATTAAAAACAATATCTTTTTCCTTTTCCGGCATCCGCAGGAAAGTAGAGACGAATTTGAACTGCCGGTCAGTCAAATGATATTCCTTTCGGATTGCTTCTAATATATTCGTTTCCTCAGACAGAAACATCTCCCCCTCGCCGGTACGAAGCCAGTCAATGTTTACATTGTACTCATTCCAGTTTGACAGCATGGTTAAATGTTTTTCGGTGACTTTGCGCTGACCGGCTTCAATTGCGGCAACACCGGAGCGGGCCAGTCCAATCGCTTTGCCAAAATCTGCCTGATTTTTTCGACACGCTTTTCTTAATTTTATTAAGCGCTCATTTATTGCGTCCATGTCATGCCTCCTTTTAGAGTGAGTATAAAACACAAAAATTCATATGTCAAGAAAGATGTCCCAAACAGGACATTTCTGTATTAACATAGTCCTATATAGGGTATATAATAGACCCAAACAAGATAAAAGAGGTGAGAACCAATGATAAAGCAAAAAGAAATTACCATACAGGTAACAGAGCGTGATTATAGAATCATTGCTTTGCTGGCGCGCCTGTCCGATAAAGAGCTTTTTGGCCTTGAATGTTATTTGGCTGGGGTGTGCACGGCACAGAGAATGGAACAGGCAGCAGGCGAATTTTCGTCTGGGATAGTGGAAGCAGGAACATGAAAAAGAAAGTCGGGAGGAAAATATTTTTCTGGATGGTTTCATTTATGATGACTGTGGGAAAGGTTTTCCTGTGCTGTGCAGGTATGTTCCTGTTCCAGGAACAGGGTATTTTCACGATAAATAACGCGGGAATTGTTTCGGCAGAAGGGACCGCCCGGGACAGCTGGACCTTAGAAGAAGGAATTTCGCAAGAGGCAAAGACTGCCATATCAGTCAGGAAAGTGAAGCTGCAAAAGAAATCAAACAGGACTTATACGGAAAAAGGGAAAGTCCAGAAGAAGATCAGGACAAAAATTATTGACCGGCAAAAAACTTTTCAACAGATATTTGAGCGGGAAAAGGGCAGGTACACAAAATATAATAAAGCCTATGTCCTTCAGAACAGTTCGGAATATTTTGCGGAATCCTTTAAGGACTATACGCTGGAGCCGAAAAAGCTGAAGGCGGACAGGCCTCTGACGTATGCTGCGGTCAGGGATGCTCTCGATGGGATTACCGTGACACAGATGGAGAAAGTCCAAAAGATTTATCAGGCGGTATGGGGAAATGCCGGGATATAAAATGGAGGGCGAAACAGAGGACTTGCGGGCGAATCCCGAAATGGAGAACTAAGGAAACAGAGGGGAGATTTTGATGGATACAGAAAAAAGAAAGCGGCAGACATTTGTTGTGGAGGTTATGGAACAGCAGAGATACACCTGGCAGGGGAGGATACACTGGGTAGAGGAAAATAAGAAAGAGTACTTCAGAAGCATACTGGAAATGCTGCATCTGATGGATTCCGCGGTTTCCCCGAAAAGACGGCAGCAGGAAACAGGCGAGACAGAAAAGAACAGAAATCTTTCCGGCATATTCGGGGAGTTCAGTGGAGGAAAGAAAAAAAGGACTGTGGCTGAGAAATAGGGGAAGGAACAGGGAATGGAAAAGGTAACGATAGAAAACCTGACAGATCTGCCGTACGCGGTGGAGGAGGCGATAAACTGTCTGCGTGTCAACATCAGTTTTTTGAGGAGTGATGTCAGGAAAATCATAGTGGGCAGCTCGATGCCGAACGAAGGGAAAAGCTTTGTGACAATGCAGCTGTGGAGGCAGATGGCCCTGGCCGGCTGTCCGCTGCTTGGGATTGTGCTGAACCGTGTGAACGACCCGAAGAGATCGTATTATCACAAAAGACAGTGGTTGTGATGATCTGCGAGTTTTCAATTTATGCAAACCCGATTGCCGCGCAGGAGGAAAAGCTGCCTCCTGCGCGATTCTTACCGGACAGTCAGCCGGTACTCCCCGCTGACGGCAAAACGTTCCTGCTCCGGAAGGCAGCTTTCTTTTTTTGAGAGGGCGTGGTAATCCCGCAGATAAGAAAAATAAGCCTGGCAGACCGATCCAGGGGAACGCTTCCTGCTGTAGTTCAGAAAAACTCTTCTGCGGCAGAAGGAATCTTCCACCAGAATGCCTTTGCAGTTTGGCAGCATGTGCCGGGTTTTAAAGCAGCGGTACGTACTCTGCGGCATAAAGATAAAGCCGGTATTGCGCTGGATCTGGATCACTGGATCGTAGAGCTGCAGGATGCGCGAAGGAGCGGCTTTCGCCTGCGCGAAAAACCAGAGAAAGAGGTTTTTCAGGTCCTCCGCGTTCTGATAGATGGTCAGAGTCTCTCCATCCAGTTCCGCGATACGGATGGAGGAGAGCTTTGCAAAACGGGAATCCTGACTGACCAGGATCACAACCGGTTCATCGATCAGGCATTCTGAGCAAAGCTGCGGATCTTCAATTTTCAATAGCGTAAGCGCGAAATCGAGGCTTCCGTTTTTGAGAGCGCTGACAGCCTGCTCGGTAGTTCCGTATATGCGCTCAAACTGAATATCAGGAAAAAAAGCCTGATACTGAAGGATCGTTTCATCACAGTTATCTACGACATTAGTATAATAATTCATCTTCTGCAGATGCTGAAACCTTCTCTGTTTCAGCATGTTCTGAAATTCCTCCGCATGGTTCAGCAGCTCCGCCCCTCTTTCGCAGAAAAAGGCTCCGTCCTCCGTAAGTTCCAGGCTCCGTCCGTTTTTGACAAAAAGCGTCAGACCGAGTTCCTGCTCCAGATTTCGGTAGGACTGGCTGAGGGCAGACTGGGAAATATGTATTTTTCTGGCGGCCTGCGTCACGGTTCCGGTTTTTGCGATCGTCAGGATATAGGAAATCTGTTTCAGATCCATGGCTGCACCTCCCTGATCTATAAGTTCAGCTTATTATTCTATCACTATTATATATTGGACACAACAGGATTTCAAGTATAGAATAAATGATACTTTAAAGCTTTAAACTTCATAGCGTAAAA
>CANQEC010000270.1 GCA_947594335.1 uncultured Lachnospiraceae bacterium | reverse complement strand
TGCAATCTCCATTACGGCGACTGTAATCGCGCGTTACATCTGCAAGTGGTTGGATGGAGATATGTAACGGCAGCCAGCCCGTAGATGCCTGACTACTCAAAACAGGAAGAAAGCCCCCAAGTGTACGAGACTTGGGGGCTTTCGCGTTGCATCTTTTGAATACTTTTAACTCTTTGCTCACCGGCATTATAGCATATGCTGTTCCGGATTGCAATATTCAATTTTAGCTGATCTGCGGATTTTAAATTCCTGTTGTAAGATCTGCCGGTTTCCGGCCAATATATCCGATTGTTTTTTGGAATGTGTCGTTGTATTATATTTGTCAGAAGATGATTCCCGCTTCGCCAGGCGCAGGCGGCAAGGGCGCGGAGCGATCCGCAGAACCTTTATTCGCGGCGCCGCCGGACGTGCGGGCGCTGGAATTTTAAAACAGAGGAGGACAGATTGAAATGACGGACTTCAAATTAAGCTGCTGCAGGCTGTTCGAGCGGTTTCCGCTTTATAATTACCGGATGCCGGATGAGGACGATAAAGAGAGCAGGGTTCAGAAGCTTGGCGTTCTTCTGATCGGGTACGGAAGCAGGATGGATACGATCTTTGGCGAGGTGCTCACGAACGGACAGCTTCTGGATACGGAGCTTGAGGTCACGGCGGCGGGCACGAACGCCCGGAACACGTGTGAATCTCTGAGGAAAAAGGCCCCGTATCTGGAACATTTTGTGCGGATCACTGTGGACGGCTCGGTGATTTCCGAGCCGGAGGAGGCGGACAGACTCGCCACGATACATTTTGTCAGCACGCAGCTGACTCCGGAGGCAATGCCGGAATTTCTTCTGGAACACTGCAGCTGCAGCTATCTTGTCATCTCCACGGGGAACGATGAAAAAAACTATGCGCTTGCCGAGGCCTGCGCCGGCTTTATCGCGGATCACAGCACACTGATCGCGTATGTCCAGAAGCGGGAGTCCGATGAGATTGAGGTGATGTCTCCTCTGACTGAAATGTATTCTTTTGGTTCTCAGAAGGAGGCCGAATATAAGAAGCAGATCGAGAAGATCGCGCTGAATCTGCATTTTTCCTATGCGAAGAGTCAGAATGAGCATGCCGGCACGGAACAGATTTTGGAAGAATTCCGTCAGCCATATAACTATGTGTCGAATATCGAATCGGCGGTTCATATCAGGAGTAAGCTTGCGTGCTGCGGCATTACCGATGAATCCACGGCGGACGCGGCTGAGAAATTTTCGGCGCTGATCAGCGCGGATCCGTCGGTCGTAGACAGGCTCAGCGTGCTTGAACACAGGCGCTGGATGATGGAAAAGCTTCTGCAGGGCTACCGCCAGGTGGAAGACCTTGATCTTATCTACGGACAGCGCGGCGTTACCACTCACAGCAGCGGGGATAAATGGCATACCTGTCTTGTCAGCTGCGACCCGGAGGGCAAGAGCCATATCCTGCCCCAGGACTGGAAATTTGAAGGCAGCGTCTCGGAGCTGACTCATCTGGACGCTCTTGATCAGATATCGATCCGCCTCCATCGCAAATGCGGACAGCTGGCCAGAACGAACCGTCCGCGCGTTCTGGATCTTATGAAGACGATCCGCGGAGCTCTGACCGGGCATAACGCGTTCTCGGAAGGGACGTTGGATACGGATACCCGGATGGAGATGGCGATTTCGCAGATGTATCAGCAGAAAAGGAGTGCTGTTCCTCTGTATGAGCGCGCGTGGAGGGCTCTTAAGGAGGCTGTGGCCTCGGAGGGAAAGCTGCAGGCGTTTGTATTAAACGAATCGCTCGATCTGCTTGACAGCGCGGTCGCGCCGCTGAAGGAGTTTATCAGCTGCAAGGATTACAAGTACACGGACCGCGTTTTTATCAAAAGGATTCCGTTTGTGCTTTCACACAAGATCAGCCCGAAGCTGGTGAAGCTGCTGGCGAATGAGAACGCGGATAATCTTTTTTCCGTGTGGCAGCTTGAACCGGAGTCGGTTTCTTTTGTCGGATTCGCGTCGGATTCCATTGAACTTATGCAGCTTCGCCAGCAGGCGAATAATATCTGCGGATTTGTCAGCGATGCCGGCCTCTCTCCGAAAATGGACTGGCATATTCTGGTTCCCGAAAAGCTGGCGGATGCAAAAAAGACATCCAGGGAGCTGTTTAAAGGATGGAAATGCACGCTCCATGTTGTCCGCGGCTCTGCCGTTCTGAATATGGAGGCTCTGACGGAGGTCATGGAGGGGCTGTTTGATGAAATTTCCGCCGACTACCTGGATGTCACAGGGACGGACCGGCTTTTTTCAAGGGCGGCGGAGCTTTGCGCGGAGAGGCATGAGCTTCCTGCTTTCTACATAAAAAACGGAAACATATTTAATCTGTTTAACGCGCCGGAGCTTGAATACGACGCGCCCGGGAAGGGGCTTACCGTAGCGGAGATGTTTTCGCTTTCCGGAGCGGTCGTCGAGGAAAACGAGGGCGAGAAGCTTTCCGACCTGTCCCAGAGCTACAGCGCTTTCTGGAAGATCGCCCGGGACGCTTCGGGCTGGGATACGTTCTGCAAGTTTGTGACCGCGGCCTACAACAATACGGATAAGCCGCATAAAGCGTTTATCCTGCTTAACCCGGAAGACAAGCCTGTGAAAAAGAGCATTTCTGTCAGGTATGATGTGGCGACCGCGCTGATCCCTGTCCTGAAAAGGCTGTCGGACTGCGGATTTATCAGGGAGATCAGCATTGCCCTGGACGGGGACGACCAGCGCAGCATCTCGTTTAAGGCGCCGGGCGCGGGCCTGGCCGCCAGTCTGCGCGGAGGGCTTCTGGAACTGTGCGAGCAGTATACGTCCTCCACCTATTTTACGGTGAAAAGAACGGGAAACAGGGTGCTTGTGATGCTGTGCGATTTTTCCGTCAAGGAGATGGAGCTGCCGGAAAAGAACAAAAATGAATACCGCACCATGCTGATAAATCTTGAGTCCGCCAGGATCATTCAGAACCTTGCGATGAATGTTTCCGGGAAATATTCCTTCATGTTTTCTTCCAGGGACGTGCTGAACGCGTTCCAGCTGAGCGGAAGGGTTCTGGAATATTTTCTGTATTATTCCGCGCTGCTGGAGGGTCATTTTACGGATGTGAGCATGGGCTGGAAATTCCTGCACTCCTCTGCGGAAAATTCTGCGGAGAACGAGCTGGATGTTATCTGCACCAGAGGAACGTCCTCCCTCTTTATCTCCGCGAAGATGGTCAGCGCATCTGTTCTGAAGACCAACAATAAGCTGAATTATATTTTTTATGAGGTATCGCTTCTTGCCGACCGGTTCGGAGTCAACGCGAAGCCGGTGCTCGCCGCGCCGCAGCTCCCCCAGTTCGCCGAGGACGAGCAGGGGAACCGGACATTCAGCAGCGATGTGCTGAACGCGCTGAAAAGAGGGGTTTACCTTCTTGGGACAGAATGCTTCCGGGATGAAGCTGCTCTCGGGAGAGTTCTCGATAATATCATGGATGGGAGAGAGGACTGGTGTGATTTCCTCTAAAGAAAGGTTTGTGATCGAACAGGAGGCAGTTTGCCTCCTGTTCGCTATGCGGCCTGCGTGCTGCGTCAGCAGCTGTCTTCCTTACGCAGGCCTGTATATAAAAAATTATTTCAGGCGTCTCTGCTAGAATATAGCAGATGTCAGAGAAGGCCCCGACTCTGTGTCGGGGTTTTTCGATTTGTACCTTAGGACCGGGCAGGGAAAATAGCAGGCTCAGGCATGGAAACCAGGTACCGCGTGGACGGGCA
>CANQEC010000269.1 GCA_947594335.1 uncultured Lachnospiraceae bacterium | reverse complement strand
ACGTAGAGTACGTGCCAGGGTCGACCGATACGTTCTGGGGCAATGTGGTGAACACAGCCACCGTCACTGGCACCATGCAGGTGACGGATCCGAGCGATCCGAACAAAAAGATAGAGGCCCCAATTACGCAGGAGAGCGGCAGCAACGTGGAGATTTATGCGGTGCCGCCTGGTGACGGTATAGTGTTCAAAGAGGAGTCATACGACGAGTATAGGAAAACACTGCACTATACTCTCTACACACTCGTGCCGGCAGTGAAGGGAGGGGAAGAATGGAATCCGTTCCATATCTTTGATGATATGGTTGTGGAGTACAATGGCAGGAACTGGTATCTTCCGGAGTTCAAGCCGGGAGAGGATGGAGACCGCAGGGTCAGGAATCTGACGGTTAAGGCCGTGGACGCGGATGAACTGGATTGGGGTGATGGCACCAATAATGCCCAGAAGATCGAGGATCTTAAGAAACTCAAAGAAACAATAAAGGGAATGAATCCTTTGCAAGGCTATGCTTTTGGCGGAGATCTGTCGGGATATGTACCTGGTGTGGATGATTACGTCTATTATTACAATGATACAGGTCTGTATATCATTTTTGGTGCTACAACAGAAGAGCTGTCAAGTGAAAACTATCACAAGATGTGGGGAAATTGGGGGCATTGGAAATACGACAAGAACCGGCTGATTGTCACGGAGTATGACCTGGATATGTCTGATGTGACTGGGAACGACACGATAACTCTTACAGAGGTGAATGGTTCCGAGAAATTGGAGCTGTCCCCGGATAAAGTCCTGCTGGCGGGCATCAGGAATAAAGTCAATCTTCGTCTCAGCAGCTATAATCTGGGATACACTGTATTCTTTAATAACAAGGAAAAGATAAACAAGACCGGCAAGCTGAATAAGAACGACAACACCATCGACTATACCGTTACCATGAATACGACAGACAGTACCGTCTGGGGTTACTTTTGGGACGTGAATAAGGACTGGTATGCACAAAATGATATAAATAAATATAATTGGGATGCTAATCGGGCGTATCCAGAGAGTATGCAGGCGGTGTTTTATGATGTGCTGCCTGATGGTTGGGAGTATGTGGAGGGCAGCCTGTCCGTAACCACACAGGACATCTATAAAAATAATTACTATTTTGTCTACGGCGCCTCTGAGGTAGCTGGATATGATAAACCTCCGGTTATAGAAGATGGAGGGAAACAAAAGATCGAAGCGCCTCTGGTCTTTTTCTTTGAACCTTCCCGTTTGGAGGGAAAACCTGGGATGGAACTGTTCAATACGTTCAGTTCAACTTTGGTACAGATTACCTTCACCTATAAGTTAAAAGCTACCGATGACTGGCTGGCGGAGTACGCCAACATTAATGGCAGCGTTCCGGTCAAGAACCATGTTGAGATCCATGACAAAAAAGGTACGCACTGGTCGACGGATGCGGAAGTCCCATATATCCCGGCCAAGCTGACCAAGTCAGCTAAGCAGGTGGGCAGCAGCAACCGTCTGTGGTTCACGCTGCAGGTCAACCCAAATGGAAAAACGTTTGCCCAGGAAGGTCCGACAGGGGAGAAAATGAAAGCGCAAAGTTATCTGATCGTGACAGATAAAAGTACAAATCTTAAGATCACGGAAGATACCATCACAGTGAAAACAAAGGAGGGGCAAGCTTTAGATTTTGGAGGACCTGTTACAGAGGAGGAATTGAAAAATATAACGGAGTGGCCAGCGAATACGTGGAGAAAGCTTCCAGTAGATGAAGAAAACCAGTTCTTCAGGCTCGTAGTCCCTAACGGAGTGGCTCTGACGGTTCAGTATGAAGCGTTGATCCCGACGCTTGGGAATAATGTGCCGGTTTCCAACCAGGCTGGTATTGAGGGCATAGCGACGTCCAACATTGAATATGACAGATCTCTGAAGGTAAGTTATATCGATGCCGGCGGCAGCGGAAGCAACTATGAACTGACCATACAGAAGGTTGACAAAAACGACAAAGAGAAAGGGCTGAAGGGAGCAAAGTTCAGGTTCTATCTTGTCATGCCGGAAAAAGAATCAGAAAAAGAATCAGAAAAAAGCATTCTCCTGGAAAAAGAGGAAGAGACGGAGGTATCGATAAAGACAGAACAAATAACGATAGGAGAAAAAACATACAACTGCATGACAGAGAGCAACTGGATATTTGAGACCGGGGAAGACGGCAGATTTACAATGGCCGACAACAACGAAAAGAATCTGCACTGGAATTTATATCCGGATTACTATTACATCCTGGTGGAGGAAGAAGCGCCTTCAGGCTATGATAAATTGAAAGAGCCCCTTTTGTTTTATTACGGTACAGAGGATGGCAAGAATTATAAGAAATATCCAGATGCGAAACTGGTTCTGCCGAACGCCGACTATGTACTTGAGATAGATAATGAGCCTGCTCCATATGAACTGCCGGAGACCGGCGGATCCGGCACAGCAGAAATAACCCTCGCGGGCGCGCTGCTGGCCCTTGCAGGCGGCATCATTCTCAATCGCAGGAGATGGCGTGTGCGGTAACCAGAACAGACTGGCGCGCATGGCAGACAAAGCTGCATGTACGCTGAACAGACACAGAAGAAGTGCGCGGGAATCCCGTGCGGAGAGGCAGCCAGGCGGCGAATTTCATGACCACCTGGCTGCCGGACAAATCATCTGCATTACAAAAATGAAAAGCCGCTGCATCAATGGCAGATCAGACAGATCAAGCCGTTGATGCGGTGGTTTTAAAATTTTCTTCATTCCAGTTCTTTAACAGGATAAATGCCGCCCGGAAAATCGACATTTTTCACTATGTTTGTACCGAAATCAGCATGTCAAAAGGAGGATATTTTTATGGGACGGATAAAACAGACAAATGATAAGCAGAAAAAAGACCGGAAAGGAGACGCAGCCAGGGCTATAAACAAGGCGGCGGATTATGTTCAGAATCCCCGGTTTTATGGGAAGTTCCGCGCGTATCTTTTTATTAATTTTGGGGGAATTGCACTTATACTTATCATGCTGGCAGTTTCTTTTCTGCTTTCGGGAGAAAGTGAAGGTATCCCGATATTTCTGACACTCCTGTTATTTGCTGCAGGGTCCTGCCTGATCTGTTATCTGCTGTGGAGGCCTGTCAGCAAAAAAGTGGATGCAGAAGAGAGGAAACTGGTATTTGCGGGATTTTTTTCGACAGGTATCCTGGTTTTTGGAAAGGTTCTGCTGGCCTGTACGATCATACTGATCCCTCTTGCGATGCACATAGGAGGGGAGTATGAGTATGAATACCGCTATGTCACCAGCGGTCTGCACGCGGGGAGCAAGGTTCTCTGCCGAAGGAAGTGGGACGGCACGATTGAGGATATCTACGGGAATACGTATACAGATGCGTGATAAAAGAGAAGTGCCTGATCCTGCATGGAGGCTGGTTTTTCCTTCGGAAAGAAAAAGAATGGAAGAAAGTGCAAGAGTAACAAGCTGGAAAGGGTTTGTAAGAAAGCGGCGGATCTGCTCAATAAGGCTGTCAAGAACGGACAGTATCAAACAGGGCTGTCAGAAACAGACAGTATCAAACAGGGCAGGTGGGATCCTTTCGGATCCCGCCTGCCTTTGAAACTTTATCAGAGATCTTAATTTCCTTCCAGCTGAATACGCAGTCTCCTGTTCTCTTCCTTCAGCCGGAGGAGTTCCCGCTCAGCCGCATCCGCGCGCTCCTTCTCCCGCAGCGTGTTGTCTTTTTCGATTTTTCTTCCCTGATCATATGCTTCCTGCTGGAT
>CANQEC010000268.1 GCA_947594335.1 uncultured Lachnospiraceae bacterium | reverse complement strand
GATGAAAATCTTCTTATTTTACCAGAAAAAAAGTATACGAAATGGCTGTCGTGTGATACAATAAAATGTAATGTATATTGCAGAAAAAGGAAAACAGGAGATTATCTGACAGTAAACGCCCAGGGCGGCAGAAAAAAACTGAAGGATTATATGATCGACCGTAAAATTCCCAGGGAAGAGAGGGACAGCCTGTGGCTTTTTGCCGACGGCTCCCATGTACTCTGGATTCCGGGGTTCAGGATCAGCGAGGCGGCGAAGGTGACGGACAGTACGGAGAAGATTCTGGAGATTACGGTGCAGGAAGCGTGAAAAAAGAGCGCTTTGCGATTGGGCTTTCATTCTTACAGAAGAGGAGGACAAATGTGAAGGAAAAAATCAGGATTTTCCTGCCTGAGCAGGAAGTAAACGCGAGAATTGCGGAGCTGGCGCAGCGAATCAGCGAGGATTATGCGGGAAAAGAAGTGCATCTGATCTGTGTGCTCAAGGGAAGTATTTTTTTCATGTGCGAACTGGCAAAGAGAATCACGGTTCCGGTCACAATGGATTTTATGTCAGTCAGCAGCTACGGAAACGATACGAAGTCCAGCGGGGTCGTCAGGATTGTGAAAGACCTGGACGAGCCGCTTGAGGGGAAGCATGCGATCGTCATTGAGGATATAGTGGATTCCGGAAGAACGCTCAGCTATCTTCTTGAAATTCTGAAAAAGCGGAATCCGGCAAGCCTGCGTCTGTGTACGCTTCTTGACAAGCCGGACCGCCGGGTAACCGATGTGGAGACGGACTATACCGGGTTTAACATTCCGGATGAGTTCGTTGTGGGATACGGGCTTGATTACGCACAGAAATACAGGAATCTTCCGTTTATCGGGATCGTGGAATTTGCGGAAGAATAAACGTCGGATTTACGGGAACAGTTGCGGTATTTATGAAGGAAAGCTCTGCGGCGGCCGGAAAGGAACCGGCATCCCCGCCGTCATGAGATCAAGTCACGCATCTGAATAAGATGCAGCCGCGCTTCGCGAAACTGTCGGGCGCGGACTGAAACAGGGAAAGGAGAACAGGAAATTGAACAGGCAAGCCAGAGGGCTGTGGTTTTATGCGGTGATCGTCTTTATGATCCTGATGCTTCTGACGACATTCAGAGGCGGGCTGGAGGCGAGTCAGGCATGGACGGTGCAGGAGTTTGAGAGCGCCCTGGACGGAGGACAGATCGTCAGAGTGGATATCACGCCTGAAAATGAATATCCGCTCGGCACACTGAGACTTCTGCTGACAGACGGACAGGTACACAACGTAAATGTCCTTGATATCAAGGATGCGCAGGCGCTTCTGAAAGAATATGATGTGCCGGTCAATGTCAGAGAAGCGGCAGGAGAAAGCCTGCTTACGTCGCTCCTGCCATCGATCATCATGGCAGTCGTGCTGATCGCAATATTTATGATGATGAGCAGGCAGGCGGGCGGCGGCGGAAACGCCAGAATGATGAATTTTGGCAGGAGCCGGGCGAGGATGATTTCGCCGGACGCGAAAAAAGTGACGTTTCAGGATGTCGCCGGACTTCAGGAGGAGAAAGAGGATCTGCAGGAGATCGTCTCGTTTCTCAAGGAACCGGGGAAATTCCTTCAGGTCGGCGCCCGGATACCCAAGGGCGTGATCCTTGTGGGCCCTCCCGGAACAGGAAAGACGCTGCTCGCGAAAGCAGTCGCAGGCGAGGCGGGCGTTCCGTTTTTCAGCATATCAGGGTCGGATTTTGTTGAGATGTTCGTCGGCGTCGGAGCTTCCCGCGTTCGGGATCTGTTCGAGGAGGCCAAAAAGCATCAGCCCTGCATCGTATTTATCGATGAGATTGACGCCGTGGCGAGACGCCGCGGTACCGGCATGGGCGGAGGACATGACGAGCGCGAGCAGACGCTGAACCAGCTCCTCGTGGAGATGGACGGATTTGGAGTGAATGAGGGAATTATCGTCATGGCAGCGACCAACCGCGCCGATATCCTTGACCCCGCGATCCTGCGTCCCGGCCGCTTTGACCGACAGGTGGCGGTGGGCCGCCCCGATATCCGCGGAAGAGAGGAGATCCTGAGGGTTCATTCGAAAGGCAAACCGCTCGCGGAGGACGTCGATCTGGCGGAGGTTGCGCGGACCACGGCAGGATTTACCGGGGCCGATCTCGAAAATCTGATGAATGAGGCGGCGATCACAGCCGCGAGACAGACCCGCTCCTATATCAGGCAGCAGGATATCAGCCAGGCATTTGTGAAAGTGGGGATCGGAGCGGAAAAGAAGAGCCGCGTGATCTCAGACGAAGAAAAGAGGATTACAGCATACCACGAGACAGGGCACGCGATCCTGTTTCATCTCCTTCCCGGCGTAGGGCCGGTTCATACAATTTCGATCATCCCGACCGGGCGCGGCGCGGCAGGCTATACGATGCCGCTGCCGGAGCGCGACGAGATGTTCAACACAAAAAGCAAAATGCTTAACCATATTGTTGTGAGTCTTGGCGGGCGCGTGGCGGAAGAACTGGTCATCGGGGACGTGACGACCGGCGCGTCGCAGGATATCAAGCAGGCGACGCAGATGGCGCGCGCGATGGTGACGCAGTTCGGCATGTCCGAGCGGCTCGGTCTGATCCGCTACGGAAACGACGACGACGAGGTATTTATCGGCCGCGATCTTGCCCATACAAAGACCTACGGCGAGGAAGTGGCGTCGCAGATCGACCGTGAGATCAAGCGCATTATCGACGAGTCCTACGAGAAGGCAAAAGAGCTGATCTCCGCGCATATGAGTATACTCCACGCAGGCGCGGCGCTCCTGATCGAGCGCGAGAAAATCGGGAGAGAAGAGTTTGAAAGCCTGTTTGAGACACAGACAGGAATAAAAGACAGCTGAAAAAAGCAGGATTTTCCTGCATGTTGTAAATATGCACAAAAATGAACCCTCATTTTTGTGAAGTTTATGCACACTTAAATTGCGGGAAATGGTATACTGAAACACGTAAAACCCCCAATACATTATATAGTTTTTGCTACACCCCATTAGAGAATACCTTCTCCAGAGAGACAGCGGCTTTGGCTGCTGTCTTTTTGCATCAGAGCAGAGGGAAAAATAGCATCCTTCCTACTAGGTTGGATGCTTTTTTTAAATTGTGCAGGTGCTTGCGTAAGGAAGTCAGCTGCTGACGCAGCACATGGCAGCGCAGCGGGCAGGCAGAAAACTGCCGTTTTGATTGAAAAAAGCTGGGGTGCAGCAGGAGGAGAAACAATTTTCTCATTTTTAATGAACGAGCGGATGAGGAAACGTTCGGGATTGCCATCAGGAAGCGTAGTGAGTGTGAAAGCGGTAAGGGAAGCCAGAGGGAGCGAAAGAGAGAAGAGAGGAGGAGGGAGGGGAGCGGGAGCGCGGCAGGGGGAAGGGGAAGAGCGAGCGGTGGGAGCGGGGAGGCGAGAGAGAGAGCAGGGAAGAGCCCCAGGAGCGGAAGGAAAGGAGCGCGCCAGGAGGCTTGGGAGAGAGTAGAGAAAGCGAGCCCCCCGGGAAGAGGCGGAGCGCCAGGGAGGAGCGGGGAGCAGAGGAAGAGCGCGCGGAGTGCGCCCCGCAGGAGAGGGAGGGCCGCGCGGTAAGGCGGGGGAGGAAGCAGGAGAAGGAAGCGCCCGGGGCGCAGGGGCGGATGGAGAGGGCGGCGCGCGTGAGGAGGAAGGGAAGTGCGGAAAGAAGGGGAAAAGCCGGTGAAAATTGTTGTTGCAAGGAGCGAGATTTTGTAGTATGATAATGGGGCAGGCAGGG
>CANQEC010000267.1 GCA_947594335.1 uncultured Lachnospiraceae bacterium | reverse complement strand
TGTGGCCGGAGCCGCGATCCAGTGGCTGCGCGACGAGATGCATCTGATCGATTCCGCGCCGGATACGGAGTGGATCGCCGGGCGCGTTCCGGATACGAACGGCTGTTACGTTGTCCCCGCGTTTACGGGACTTGGAGCTCCGTACTGGGATCAGTATGCCCGCGGCTGTATCGTTGGCATTACGCGGGGAGTCAATAAATATCATATAGTCCGCGCCACGCTTGAATCGCTTGCCTATCAGACCTACGATGTTATCAAAGCGATGGAGGCGGATGCCGGAATTACGCTTGCCGGACTGAAGGTGGACGGCGGGGCAAGCGCGAACAATTTCCTGATGCAGTATCAGTCGGATGTGATCCAGGAAAAAGTGCTCCGGCCGGCCTGCATTGAGACGACTGCGATGGGAGCGGCGTATCTGGCAGGTCTTGCGGTCGGGTACTGGAAATCTCCCGAGGAGGTCTGCAGCAACTGGAAAGTGGACCGGGTGTTTTTGCCGCAGCTTTCCCGTGAGGTTCGTGACGAGAGGATCAGAGGATGGAAGAAAGCGGTCCGCTGTTCTTTTGGATGGGCATGACAAACAGCCGCAGTCTGGCGTTTTTGTTTGACGAATTCCTGATGTGATGGTAAAATAGGTCAAGCCGTGCGGTCACAGTATGCTTTTGCCGGGTATTTCCGGCAAGAGCAGAAGAATGATAATATTTGCCGCCGCTGATGGAAGGAGTACAGGCTGTTATGGAAAAAATCAAAATGGTGACACCGATCGTTGAGATGGACGGGGATGAGATGGCCCGGATTCTCTGGGGGATGATCAAGGATGAGCTGATTCATCCTTATGTTGAGCTGAAAAGTGAATATTTTGATCTGGGGCTGGAAAACAGAAACGCAACGGACGATCAGGTGACTGCGGATGCCGCGAATGCGACAAAAAAATATGGGGTGGCAGTAAAATGCGCGACAATTACGCCGAATGCCTCCCGAATGAAGGAATATAATCTGAAAAAGATGTGGAAAAGTCCCAACGGTACGATCCGCGCGATTCTTGACGGAACAGTGTTTCGGACACCGGTAATTGTAAAAGGGATCGAGCCGTATGTAAGAAGCTGGAAGAAACCAATTACAATCGCGCGTCATGCTTACGGCGATGTTTATAAAAATGTGGAGATGGTCATCCCGGGCCCCGGGAAGGCGGAACTGATATTCACCGGGGAGGATGGGACAGAGCTTCGCGAGGAGGTTTTTGAATTTCAAGGGCCGGGTGTGCTGCAGGGAATGCACAACCTGGACAAATCCATAGAAAGCTTTGCGAAGAGCTGCTTTAATTATGCGCTCGATATCGGGCAGGATCTCTGGTTTGCCGCAAAAGATACGATTTCCAAGAAATATGATCATACGTTCAAGGATATTTTTGAGAAGGTTTTTAACGAACAGTATAAAGATAAGTTCGAAAAAGCGGGCATCACCTATTTTTACACACTGATCGACGATGCTGTCGCGCGTGTCATGAAATCGGAAGGCGGGTTTATCTGGGCCTGCAAGAATTATGACGGCGATGTGATGAGCGATATGGTCTCTTCGGCGTTTGGCTCTCTGGCAATGATGACTTCGGTGCTTGTCTCGCCGGATGGAAATTATGAATATGAAGCGGCTCACGGTACGGTGCAGCGCCACTATTATAAGCATCTGAAAGGCGAGAAAACATCGACAAATTCCGTGGCAACTATATTTGCGTGGACCGGCGCCCTCAGAAAAAGAGGAGAGCTTGACGGGCTCGAAGCGCTGCAGCTGTTTGCCGACCGTCTGGAGCAGGCGGTGATCCGGACGATCGAGTCCGGCAAAATGACAGGCGATCTTGCCCGGATCACGTCGCTTGAGCAGGTGCAGGAGCTTGACAGCGCCGGATTTATCAAAGCGGTCCGTGATACCTATGAGAGTCTTCTCTGAGCAGAGCCGGTGAAAGGGAAGAACTATACTGTTGTTCCGGAGCCGTCCGCGGCCGCTGCAGACGGACACGGATTCAGGAAATAAAAGGATATTCAGAAAATTTTGCGATAACGATGAAAACAGGTTGCACAAATGGATATACTGGGGTATAATTAAGAATATTCCTGGGGTGTGCGATACCTCCATAATTTTGAACCTACATTTTTGTCTTGGGATTCCTATTATCGCGCAGTGTATGTCAGGCCTCCGTTTGCAGTGGAAGACAAAAGCTGTGGCTGCGGATACCCACCTAGCTCTGCTAGGACTCAAAATATGGGAACCGGCACTCTGGGAATTTTTTTGCCAGCTGTATTTTGCATCATATGTTTGCATCATAGATAAAACAGGTAAATTAAGAAGGAGGAAGCTGTAAAGTGGGGAAATCAAAGGTTTATTTTGCTGATCTGAGGGTTAAGGATGGGGATAATCTTCTCAAAAAGCTGCAGAGGCTGATCAAAAAGGCAGGAATCGCAGAGATCGGCTTCAAAGATCAGTATGCCGCGGTCAAGATTCATTTTGGAGAACCGGGGAATCTGGCTTTTCTGCGCCCGAATTACGCGAGAGCAGTCACGGATGTAATTAAGGAACTCGGAGGGAAACCGTTTTTAACAGACTGCAATACGCTGTATGTCGGAGGAAGAAAGAACGCGCTGGATCACCTGGATTCCGCATATATGAACGGATTTGTACCGTATGCGACAGGATGCCAGATTCTGATTGCGGACGGGCTGAAGGGAACGGATGAGGCCCTTGTCCCGGTAGAAGGCGGTACTTATGTCACAGAAGCAAAAATCGGACGGGCTGTGATGGACGCGGATATTTTTATTTCACTTACTCATTTCAAGGGACATGAAAATACAGGATTCGGCGGAGCTCTCAAGAATATCGGAATGGGCTGTGGTTCCCGCGCGGGAAAAATGGAGATGCACAGTGCGGGCAAGCCGCATGTGAATCAGGAAGAATGTATCGGATGCGGCAAGTGCACGAAAATATGCGCGCACGGAGCCTCCGTTGTGACAGACAAAAAAGCATCAATCGATCATAATAAATGTGTCGGATGCGGAAGATGCATAGGAGTATGTCCAAAGGATGCCGTAGAACCGGCCAGCGATGAGTCGAATGACATCCTCAACTGCAAGATTGCCGAGTATGCGAAGGCTGTCTGCGCCGGGAGACCTCATTTCCACATCAGTCTTGTGATTGACGTTTCTCCTTACTGCGACTGCCATGCGGAAAATGACGCGGCAATTGTGCCGAATGTCGGTATGTTCGCATCGTTTGATCCGGTAGCCCTGGATGTTGCCTGCGCGGATGCCGTGAATGCGCAGCCGCCGATCAGAAACAGCATGCTCGGGGATGCGCTTGAGGAGCACGGGGAGGATCATGACCATTTCCACGCTGTGAGTCCGGATACGAACTGGAGATCTGCTGTTGAGCATGCGGCAAAGATCGGACTTGGAAACATGGAATATGAACTGATAACTGTCCGTTAAAGCTGCGGCTGACCTATTTAAAAGGGCAGGGAAAATTACTGCTGGCGCACACCCGGGCTGTGCGCGGACGAGCAGGAGGGAAAACCACCGCCTCCTGCTCGATTCTGGCAGATTAAAATGTCAAAAAAGCAGAAAAAAAGTCGAAAAAGGGTGTTGACAAAAAAAGGATAAGATGTTATTATAGCAACCGTCGCTGATGCGGAACAGAAAAACGCGGAGGCGAAGAAAAAAATTTAAAAAAGCTGTTGACAAACTCCGAAAGATGTGATAGCAACTATCAGAGTTGCGCCGGACAAGAGAGAGCGGCGGACAGCAGCAGAACCTTG
>CANQEC010000266.1 GCA_947594335.1 uncultured Lachnospiraceae bacterium | reverse complement strand
AAATTGTACAAATCGGAGAAAAAAATTGACAACATTAAAGTGATGGCGTTATAATAAGTTAATGTCAAAGAAGACGGACTCAGGGGTAAGGAAGAGCCCGTCTTTTTTAGAAATAATAAAGGAGGTAGGCGAGATGGCCAACAACACCAACGATTCTTTTAAAATCCCCGCCAGTGAACATCCGAAAGCGCTGGAACCCAGCATACTGATTCTCAATCTTTTGCTGAGTGCAGTCGGCGCTATAATCGGACTGGAGCTGATCGTGCGTACGGGCGTCACGGCAAATACATCGATTGTCGGCGCTTTGTTCGCGATCATCCTGTCTCGGATTCCGGTAAAGATTCTGCAGAAGTACCGCAGCGTGCACAGCCAGAACCTGGTTCAGACCGCGATATCCGGCGCGACGTTCTCAGCGGCAAACTGTCTGATTCTTCCGATCGGTATTCCGGTCGTTATGGGGAGATCAGATCTGATGTTCCCGATGCTGGTCGGCGTGCTTCTTGCGACCCTCATCGACGCGACGATCCTCTATAAGACCTTTGATACTGAGATGTTCCCGGCAGAAGGCCCGTGGCCGCCAGGAGTCGCGGCGGCTGAGACGATCATGGCCGTTGTGGAAAAAGGCAAAAAGGCAATGCTCCTTCTTGTCGGTATCGCCATGGGCGTCGGCGGCAAGATGGTCGGCATCCCGATGGATTTGCTCGGCGTATCATGGTTCGGCAACTTTGGCGCCATGGCTGCCCTGGGCATCGGCTCTCTGATCATCGGCGCGCTCAAGGACAATGCGTTCAAGTTCGCGATCGGAGGCTTTTCCGTTAATATCGTAAACAATATTTTTGGCGAAGGCTTTGTGTACAGTGATCACAGCATACTGAACTATATGCCTCATGGCGCGATGATCGGCGCCGGCATCATCGCCCTGTTCCAGGTAGGGCGCATGTTATTCAAAAAGGAAGAAGGCTCCAGTGCGGCAGGCAGGTTCACCACCAGCATGGCCAGCATGAAGCAGGCGCTTGCGGGCGGCTATGTGGCATATCTGGTGTCATCCCTGATTCTTGCGCTGATCACCGGCCTGATGTCTGATATGAATATCCTCATGCTGATCATCTGGGTTGTCTACACGGCGTTCGCGGCGATCTCGTCCGAGCTGGTAGTAGGTATTGCGGCGATGCACTCCGGATGGTTCCCGGGATTTGCGACTGCCCTGATCTTCCTGCTGGTCGGTATGCTGATGGGCTTCCCGGCAATGCCGCTGGCGATCATGGTGGGCTTCACCTCCGCGACAGGTCCGGCGTTTGCGGACATGGCGTATGATCTGAAGTGCGGTTATATGCTGCGCGGATGCGGGACAGATCCGGAGCTCGAGAAGGAAGGGCGCAAACAGCAGTACATCAGCGAAATGCTTTCCTTCCTGGTTGCGTTTGTCGTAGTTGCGCTGCTTGCCAATACATATTTCAAGCAGGGACTGTATGCACCAGTATCCAACACATTCGCCGTGACGATCAGCGCGGGCGCAAGCGCGGAGGTTGCTAAGGCGCTTCTGATCTGGGCGATCCCGGGTGCGATTATTCAGCTTGTCGGCGGACACAGGCAGCTTGGTATCCTGTTTGCCACCGGTCTTCTGGTCGGCAGCACGATCAACGGCATGACCATCAT
Organism: uncultured Lachnospiraceae bacterium; assembly: GCA_947594335.1. Classification (GTDB taxonomy): domain Bacteria; phylum Bacillota; class Clostridia; order Lachnospirales; family Lachnospiraceae; genus Choladousia. The sequence continues at coordinate 2,176 of CANQEC010000266.1, read as the reverse complement.
CGTTGCGCTGATCATCCGCTACTTTGTTGTAAGGATGAACAAGGAGAACGAGAATATCCTCAACATTCTCGGCGCAGGTTCCCTTGCAGGAGCTGCTCTGCACAGCTTCTTTACCGCGACCCTGCAGCTTGGGAAAAAGAGCTGATAATAAAAATAATGATCTGGCAGGAGGGTTTTTCCCTCCTGCCCGTTTTTGCGGCCCGTGTGCTGCGGCAGCAGCAATTTTCCTTATACGGGCCTGCGCATAAAAAGGGCTGCTGTTTTACCGCAGCCCTCAAAGGCTGTCGGAAAATGTCAAATGTCCAATGGGGCTTGTTACATATTTCCTGACAGCCTTTTTATTTTACTCAGGCAGGAACAGGTATCCCGGAGACAAGCAGAAACAGAAGCGGAATGGTTGCCACGCACGCAAGTGTGGTGACCGATACGGCTTCGGCTGCGTAGTCGGAATCCAGTCCGTACTGCTTTGTCAGCATGACGGAGGTGGTCATGGTCGGCGCTCCCGCAGTCAGCATCAGAATAATGCTCTCGGTCTGCGGAAGGAAGCGGATGGCGACCGCATAGACAATGACCGGTGCGATCAGCATCTTTGTCAGTGCCAGTACAAAGATCTGCCGGAGATTTTTTGCGCTGACCTTTTCAATGAAACAGAGGCTGCAGCCCATGTAGATCAGTCCCAGGCTGGAGCTGGTGTCCCCGACCTGGCTGATCACGGACATGACTGTCTCCGGAATCGGGATGGAGAAACTGGTGATGGCAAGGCCGACCAGAACAGATCCCAGCACCGGATTGCAGATATTTTTGAGGGAGGTGCTTCCGCCGCCCTCTCTGGTCCAGGTAAAGAGCGTCAGGCCAAGAGTCCAGATGATGAATGCGTCGAAGGTGAAGCAGATCGGGATATATCTGGTTCCGTACGTTCCGGCAAAAAGGGCGTTGATAAGCGGAATAACAACGAAGCCGAAATTATCGCATACCATACAGCCGCGGTGCGTGTTGCTTCGCGGATATTCCATCTTCATCAGAAGAGAGCAGATGATTCCGAGCACAGCCAGAAAGAGATAGAGCAGAAGCTGTCCCAGAAGCATCCCTCCGAAAGAAAACATGTCGGAGAATGTGACGTTCTGCTCGTATAAAAGCTTGATGGTCAAAAGCGGGAGCACGATCTTCAGCAGCAGCCCGGATAGCAGCGAGAGGTTTTCCCGGGTGGCGATCTTCACTTTTACGGCGATGATTCCGATCAGGATCAGGATCAGAAAGCTCATCACTTTGGGAAGTATCACAAAGAAATAGTCCATATCGTCACCCCGGCAGGCAGTCCACGAGCTTTTCGGCCGCCGCGTCCAGCATCTCGCAGAAGCCTGCCTCATCCGTGGTACTTTTCCTCTTTCCATTTTCGATAATCTGAATAAGCTCCTCCAGATCCCTGTTGTGGGGATCCTCTGCCAGCATCAGGCGGGCCAGCCGCTCGGAGGCTTCAATCAGGCGCAGCGGCCCGTATATCCTCGGCTCTCCTTTCAGGCCGACGGCGCTGGTCACCAGATAGATCAGCAGCTCCAGGGTTTCTTCTTTATTCATTTCCCTTTTCCTCCCATGTGTTAAAAAATGATATTTCTTCAATGGACTTCCGCCTGGGCATTCTGGGCTCTGTTTCCGGGTATCCGATAGAAATCAGAAGTTCCAGGTGCAGCGTTTCCGGCAGATGAAGAAGCTTCCGCACGGCCGGTTCATTGTAGGATTTAATGGCGCATGTGCCGAGTCCGGCGTTTGTGGCAGCCAGCATCAGGTTCTCCGCCGCCATGGACGCGTCCATAATGCAGCCGTAAATTTTATAGTTCTCCCCGCAGCCTCTTGCCAGGGCATATCCGTAATCCGAACATACCGCGATGATGACAGGAGGTTTCCCGCTCAGCCCCGGACTGAACAAATCCACCTTGCGTACCAGCGCCGGATCGTCGATGATGCAGAATCTCCACGCCTGCAGATTGCTGGCAGTCGGCGCGAGGGCGGCCTTCTCCACCAGACTGAGAAGGAGGCTTCTGTCAACCGGCTGTTCGGAAAATTTGCGGATGCTTCGGCGTTTGCTCAGTACTTCATTGAACTCCATAATTCTTCCCTTCTTTCTTTGGTCGTTTCCTATACTATAGCATCCCACTATTTATTTTACAAGATAACCTTT
>CANQEC010000265.1 GCA_947594335.1 uncultured Lachnospiraceae bacterium | reverse complement strand
TCTGCGTTTCGGGGAAACATATTTTTCGGATCTTTTTGTTCAGGATCAGCTCCAGCAGCTCTTTGCAGAGTTCCGGATTGTGGTACAGGACTTTTCCAAACATGAAATCATCGGTAAAGTCCAGTTCTTCGTATTTTTTTGCCATGTGTATGCTCCTTTCTATTTTATCGTATTTGCCATGTTTTTTCAATAAATTAATATCAGATGGAATAAAATGAATTACACTGACTATAAAAGATGATATATGATTTTTGAAATGTTTAAGATAATATATTTAGATAGTATAACATAAATGAGTATAATGTCAAGTGATTTATAAAAACAGTTATCAGTGAAAGGAAAACCCAGTTGTACCTGGAATGGCAGTAACATTTATCATTGACAAACCTGTATAATTTGGTAGACTAAAGAAAGTCTGAAATGATATAGTTTATCTGCAAAACGGAGTCTCAGAAAGCGCATGAAAATAACAGTCTGGGATTCCGGGCCTGCGGTTTGAAAAAGGAGGAATCCCGTTTATGAAGGTATATAATACATTGTCAAAAATGAAGGAGGAGTTCGTTCCTCTGGTGCCGGGCAAGGTAAGCATGTACGTCTGCGGCCCGACGGTCTACAATCTGATTCACATTGGAAACGCGCGTCCGATGATCGTTTTTGACACGGTACGCCGGTATATGGAGCACAAGGGATACGAGGTCAATTTTGTCTCAAATTTCACGGATGTGGATGACAAGATCATTGCGAAAGCGAACGAGGAGGGCGTGACAGCGCAGGAGATCTCCGAGCGCTATATCGCGGAGTGCAAAAAGGACATGGAAGCGATGAATGTCCGTCCGGCGACGACACATCCGCTCGCGACGCAGGAAATCCCGGGGATGATCGAGATGATCTCGACGCTGATCGAGAAGGGCTATGCTTACAACGTGAACGGGACTGTGTATTTCCGTACCCGCCGTTTCAAGGAGTATGGAAAGCTTTCACATAAAAACCTCGACGATCTGCGTTCCGGCAATCGGTCGCTTCTTGTGACCGGCGAGGATCAGAAGGAAGATCCTCTGGATTTCGTGCTCTGGAAGCCGAAGAAGGAAGGAGAGCCATACTGGGAGTCTCCGTGGAGCGACGGACGTCCGGGCTGGCACATTGAGTGCTCCGTGATGGCAAAGAAGTATCTCGGCGATGAGATTGATATCCATGCCGGCGGTGAGGATCTGATCTTCCCGCATCATGAGAACGAGATCGCGCAGAGTGAGTGCTGCAACGGAAAGATTTTCGCGCGCTACTGGCTGCACAACGGATTTCTGAACATCGACAACCGCAAGATGTCCAAATCCCTCAATAATTTCTTTACCGTGCGCGATATTTCGGAGAAGTATGATCTGCAGGTGCTTCGCTTTTTCATGCTCAGCGCGCATTACCGCAGCCCGCTGAATTTCAGCGCCGAACTGATGGAAGCGTCGAAGAACGCGCTCGAGCGCATCAGAAACGCCGTGTCAAATCTGAAGTATGTGCAGGAAGCCGGAGCCGCCGGTGAGATGACCGAGGCGGAGAAGGCGCAGCTTGCAGAGGCGATGGAGTTTGAGAAGAAGTTTGACGAGGCGATGGACGATGACTTCAACACGGCGGACGCCGTATCTGCGATCTTTGAGCTTGTAAAATACGCGAACAGCAATGTGAAGTCAGGCTGCACAGCCGCTTTTGCCGGCGCGGTGCGCGAGGAGATCATCAAGCTGTGCGATATCATGGGGATTATCGCGGAAGAGAAGGAAGAGCTTCTCGACGCGGAGATCGAAAAGCTGATCGAGGAGCGTCAGGCGGCGAGAAAGGCAAAGAATTTTGCGCGCGCTGACGAGATCCGTAATCAGCTGCTTGAGCAGGGAATTACTCTTCTCGACACACGCGAGGGCGTAAAATGGAAAAGAGCATAGACAGTTTTTCAGGGAGCCTGAAGGAGATCTTCGGACTCCCTGAAAAGGATTGGAAACAGTATTCGCCGCTGACGCTGGCCTATCTGGGGGACGCGGCGTATGAACTTGTGATCCGCACGATTTTTGTCAAGAGGGCAAACTGCCAGCCGCAGAAGCTTCATCACCAGGTGACGTCCCTCGTCAGCGCGAAGACGCAGGCCAGAATGATCGGAATCCTGATGGAAGAACTGACGGAGGAGGAGCGGGCCATTTACCGCCGTGGGAAAAATTCAAAACCGTACACGAAGGCAAAGAACGCGAGCATGCAGGAATATCTTGAGGCAACCGGTTTTGAGGCGGTCATGGGATATCTGTATCTGCGGGAGGAATTTGAGCGGATGAATGAGCTGGTGCGGCGCGGAATGGAGTTTTTGAGCGGCAAATCTGAGTGAGGCTGTGACGCATCAGAAACGGATTGAAAGAAATAAAAAGGGGCTGGACGGATGAAAAATCTGGATGGAAAAAATAAAAGAAGCGGAGAAGGGAACGAAAGAGACGGACGCGACACCAGGACAAACAGGAATGCCAGAGACAGTAAAGCGGACTATGTGGAAGAAAGGGACGAAAATTCCCGGCAGATCGAGGGACGCAACGCAGTGATCGAGGCATTCCGGGCCGGGAAGACGATCGACCGGGTGCTGATTCAGGACGGGTGCCAGGACGGGCCGATCCAGACGATCAAGCGTGAAGCGAGGAAGAATGACACAATCATTGATTTTGTGGCGAAGGAGCGGCTGGATCAGCTTTCCGAGACGGGACGGCATCAGGGGGTGATCGCCTATGCGGCAGCTTATAAATACGCGGAGGTGGAGGATATTCTCGAGTCAGCCCGCGCAAAAGGGGAAGCGCCGTTTCTCTTTCTGCTGGATAATATCGAGGATCCCCACAATTTAGGAGCAATCATCCGGACCGCGAATCTCGCGGGGGCCCACGGCGTCATCATTCCGAAGAGAAGGGCGGTCGGCCTGACGGCAGCAGTCGCGCGCGCCTCGGCGGGAGCGCTGAATTACACACCGGTTGCGCGTGTGACAAATATCGGGAATACGATCGACGAGCTGAAGAAAGAGGGCGTCTGGTTTGTGTGCGCTGATATGGGCGGGGAAGTCATGTACCGGATGAATCTCACGGGACCGATCGGCCTTGTGATCGGGAGTGAGGGGACCGGTGTGAGCCGCCTTGTGAAGGAGAAATGCGATTTTACGGCTGCGATCCCGATGAAAGGGGATATTGATTCCCTGAACGCGTCGGTGGCGGCGGGCGTGCTCGCGTTTGAAATCGTGCGGCAGCGGGGAGAGTGGAAGGCGGCCGGAAACTGAGTCGGGAGGCGGAGCGAAAGTGAGAACTACAGCGCGGCAGCGTCCGCTGACAGGAAGACGGATCATGCGTTTGAGTGAGAGGCGGCGTACTCTGTGAAAATTACCGCGCGTGAATTTGGAACAGACAAACAATGAGGAAGTTATGAGAGACAGAAGTTTATTTCACAGAAAAATGAGCCGGCTGGTAAAAAGGGTCGGCTCTCATATGACAGCGGGGCAGATCATGGCGGCCGGCTTCGCGGCCGCCATATTTGCGGGAGGGGCGATTCTCTCTCTGCCGTTCTGCAACGCGGACGGAAAATGGCTTTCCTTTACGGATGCGCTGTTTTCCGCCTGTTCCGCAGTCTGCGTAACGGGGCTGATGACGATTGTCCCCGCGAGTCAGTTTACGCTGGCAGGCAAGGTAATCCTGCTGATCCTGATACAGCTCGGAGGTTTCGGGATCATCGCGTGTACGATGGGAGCGTTTCTGATTCTGCGCAGACAGATCACGCTCAGGAGCAAGGTGCTCATTCAGCAGGGCTACGACCTCGACACAATGTCCGGGATTGTGCG
>CANQEC010000264.1 GCA_947594335.1 uncultured Lachnospiraceae bacterium | reverse complement strand
CCGATCAGCACAGCGTCCGTGCCATTCTCATAGAGCGCCCGCATATCTTCTTCTGTACGGATACCGCTCTCGGAAACGAATACGCAGGTATCGGGGACAAGGGGGCGCAGCCGTATACTGTTCCGGATATCGACCTCAAATGTCCGCAGATCCCTGTTGTTGACGCCGACGATCCTGGCTCCGCACGCGAGCGCGCGCCGCACCTCCTCCTCGTCATGCGCCTCCACAAGGGCCGAAAGCCCAAGGCTCTCCGCAAGCTCCCTGTATTCCACAAGCTCCTGATCCGTCAGGATCGCGCAGATCAGAAGGACCGCGGAGGCCCCAAGCAGTCTGGCCTCATAAATCATATACGGATCTATCGTGAAGTCCTTGCGCAGCACAGGAATCGCGGCCTGCTGCGCGATTTCCTTCAGATATTCATCCTTTCCCTGGAAATAATAGGGCTCCGTCAGGCAGGAGATCGCTCCTGCACCTGCCGCCTCGTAATCCTTCGCAATTTCCAGATACGGGAAATTCTCCGCGATCAGGCCCTTTGACGGAGAAGCCTTTTTCACCTCACATATGAAAGAGAGACCTGGCTGCCGCAGCGATTCCTCAAAGCCCAGGCACAGTTTCCTTTCTGTCTTCTGCTCAGATTCCGGAACGCCGCCTTTTTCCGGCTCCTGCATTTTTCCGGATTCCGAAATGCCGTTTTTTTTCGGCTCCTGTATTTTTCCGGACTCCGGAACATCGCCTTTTTCCGCCGCCTTTCCGGTATCCGCTCGGCGCTCTGCTTGTTTTTCGATCTCTTCTGCCAGAACGGACAGCGGTATCTGAAGCTTCTTCTCCATTATCCGTTTTCTCGTCCGTGCCGCGATCTCATCCAAAATCATACCGCTCCCCCATTTCCATTTCTCTTTGAATACTTCGTCCGCGCTTTAAAACGGCGTACCTGCGCCATTTATCCGGGAAAATTTATTCGTTTGAATATTTCAGCTTCACCATTGAAAACGGCATGCCGGTGCCATTTATCCGGAAAACTTACTCGTTTGAGTATTTTACAAATTCCTCCAGCTTCGCCATTGCTTTCCCGCTGTCGATGATTTCTGCCGCAAGGGTCACTCCGGCCTGCAGCGTTTCCGCCTTGCCCGCCAGATACAGTGCGGCTCCGGCATTCATCAGCACGGCGTTTCTCCTCGGTCCCTGCTCTCCGGACAGAATCGCTCTGGTGATCTGCGCATTTTCCTGCGGAGTTCCGCCGACCAGCGCGTCCTTTGTCGCCGTCTCAAAGCCGAACATCTCCGGTGTGATTGTGTAGGTTTCGTATTTTCCATCTTTGATCTCGCAGACGCTTGTCGGCGCGCAGATGGAGATCTCATCCAGCTTATCCTGCCCGTACACAACCATGCCGCGCTTTACACCGAGGTTGTTCATAACTCTCGCAAGCGGCTCCACCAGCGTCTCATCGTAAACGCCCATCAGTTCCATGTTCGCGCCGGCCGGATTGGAAAGCGGCCCAAGAATATTAAACACGGTGCGGATCCCAAGCTCACGGCGGATCGGCGCCACATATTTCATCGCAATATGATAATTCTGGGCAAACAGGAAGCAGATGCCGATCTTTTTCAGAAGTTCGCTGCTCTTCTCAGGCGAAACTGTGATGTTCACGCCAAGCGCCTCCAGCACATCCGCCGCGCCGCTCTTGCTCGACGCCGCACGGTTGCCGTGCTTCGCAACCGGAACGCCGCCCGCTGCAATGACCAGCGAGGACGTCGTTGAAATATTGAAGGAATTTGATCCGTCTCCGCCGGTTCCCACGATCTCAAGCACATCCATCTCATGGAGCAGACGCACGCAGTGGTCGCGCATACCCTTCGCGGAGCCTGTGATCTCGTCAATCGTCTCACCCTTCATCGAGAGCGCCGTCAGATAGGAACTCATCTGCACCGGGGTTGCCTCGCCGCCCATGATCTCATTCATGACTGCAAGCGCCTCTTCATAAGTCAGATCTTCTCTTTTTGCCAGTTTTAAAATTGCCTCTTTAATCATGTCTCGTTACCTCCAGAAAATTTTTTAAGATCTTTTTGCCCTGCGGTGTGAGCACCGATTCAGGGTGAAACTGAAGCCCGTAAACAGACTTCTTTTTATCTTCAACAGCCATCACTTCTCCGTCTTTTGTTCTGGCTGTGATCTTCAGCTGCTCCGGCAGCGTCTCCCCGACCGCCGCGAGCGAATGGTAGCGCGCTACCTGGATCGCCTCTCCAAGTCCCGCAAAAATCGGACTTTCCGGGTCAGGCTTTATCACGGAAGTTTTTCCGTGCATAATCTGCTTTGCATAAGAAACCGTGCCTCCGTATGCCTCACAGATGGCCTGATGCCCCAGGCAGACGCCAAGGATCGGGATTTCGCCCGCAAGCGTCTTTACCACCTCAATACAGATTCCCGCGTCTGCCGGACGTCCCGGCCCCGGCGACAGGATGACCGCCTCCGGCTTCATCGCGCGGATCTCTTCGACTGTACACTCGTCGTTCCGGATTACTTTCAGATCCGGATTCAGCTCCCCGACAAGCTGATACAGATTGTAGGAGAAGCTGTCGTAATTATCGATCAATAAAATCATAGTAACCTCCTGTTTGGAACCCGCATGATCAGATTCCGATTCCGCCCTCCGCCGTTTTCAGCGCCTGCACGACCGCCTTCGCCTTGTTGATGCACTCCTGGTACTCGTTCTCCGGCACACTGTCGGCCACGATTCCCGCGCCGGAGCGCACATACACCTTTCCGTTCTTCGCGAACGCGATGCGGATTGCAATGCAGGTATCAAGATTACCGCCGAAATCAAGGTAACCGATCGCTCCGCCGTAGATGCCTCGTTTGTTCTTTTCCAGCTCGTTGATGATCTGGCAGGCGCGGATTTTCGGCGCTCCGGAGAGCGTCCCCGCCGGGAGGATCGCGTCAACCGCGTCCATCGCGTCTTTCCCCTCGCTCATTTCGCCGCGCACAACTGAACCGATATGCATAACATGGGAGAAGCGCTCGATGCACATATACTTCTCCACCTCGACCGAGCCGAAACGGCTGACTCTTCCGACGTCGTTTCTGCCCAGGTCCACGAGCATGTTATGTTCTGCCCGCTCCTTCTCATCCGCCAGAAGTTCTTCCTCAAGAGCCCGGTCCTCTTCCTCGGTCGCTCCGCGGCGTCTCGTCCCGGCGAGCGGGAATGTATGGACGACGCCGGACTCCAGCTTTACCAGCGTCTCCGGCGACGCGCCCGCAATTTCCAGATCGTCGCTGGAAAAATAGAACATGTACGGCGACGGATTCGACGTGCGCAGCACCCGGTACGTGTCGAGAAGGCTGCCCGACATCTCCGCCTCCAGCCGGTTGCTCAAAACCACCTGGAAAATGTCTCCCTCACGAATATATTCTTTGCCGCGCTCCACCATGCGGCAGTATTCTTCCTTCGTAAAAAGCGCCCGGAAATCCGAATGGAGCTTCAGCGGCTTATTCTCCGCGTACACCCCGGCCTCAAGCAGCCGCTTCAGTCCGTCCAGCTCCAGCTCCGCCTTGTGATATTCCGTTTCCGGATCCTCAAGCCGGATATTCTTGATCAGGAAAATCTTCTGCAGATAATGATCGAACGCGATCACCTTGTCAAACAGCATCAGATCGAGATCGTAGAACGACTCTTCGTCCCTGGCGTCGAGATTGAGCACCGGTTCGCTGTATTTGATGTAATCGTAAGCAAAATAACCGACCAGTCCTCCGGAGAACGGCGGCATTTCCTTCAGCCGCGGCGCGCGGTTCTCCTCGAGAATATGGCGAATGACCTCCTTCGGGCTCTGCTGGTCTGTCTCAAACTTCGTCGT
>CANQEC010000263.1 GCA_947594335.1 uncultured Lachnospiraceae bacterium | reverse complement strand
AGCCGGATATCATGACCTGCGCGAAGGCGCTTGGCTGCGGCGTGCCGGTCGGAGCGTTTGTTCTGAACGAAAAAACGGCCAAAGCATCCCTCGTGCCGGGGGATCACGGGACGACCTACGGCGGAAATCCGTTTGCCTGCGCCGCGGTATCAGTGGTCTTCGACCTGTTTAAGTCCCGGAAAGTGATTGAAAATGTAAAGGAGACGGCGCCGTATCTTGAGAAAAAGCTCGACGAGCTGGTTGCAAAGCATGACTGCCTTACGGAGCGGCGCGGCATGGGCCTGATGCAGGGAGTCGTGGTCAGCGGCCGTCCGGTCGGGGAAATTGTCGCAAAAGCGCTTGAGAACGGCCTGGTCATCTTAAGCGCCGGGAGCGATGTTCTTCGTTTTGTTCCGCCGCTGGTCATCACCAGGGAGGATATCGATGAAATGATAAGACGGCTGGAGCTGTCTCTGTAAGACTTTCGTATGGAATGAATGTTTTCCCGCATTCTGCATATACTTTTTGTAGTTCGCATTCTTTTATCCGGCATCATGACGCCGGTTGGGCGGAGGCGTTTTCTCTTCCGCCCGCCGTGCGGCCCGCATGCCGATTGGGCCGGAAGCGTTTTCCCTTCCGCCCTCCGCGCGGTCCGCATGCTGCGGCAGCAGCTGTTTCCCTTACCAGGGCCTGCGCATGTATACAAAGAGCTGCGGAACTACATGCAGAAGGGTGAATACATTATGTTTGGAATACTGATCGCATTGCTCTCCGGTGCGCTTATGAGCGTACAGGGAGTCTTTAACACAGAAGTGACAAAGCAGACGAGCCTTTGGGTGTCGTCTGCTTTTGTACAGCTTACGGCGCTTCTGGTCTGCCTGGTTGTCTGGCTGGCGGCGGACAGAACGAGTTTTCTGGAGCTTGCCGATGTGCAGCACAAATATATGCTCTTTGCCGGGGTGATCGGCGCGTTTATCACGGTCACGGTAGTGAAAAGCATGGATCTGCTGGGGCCTGCGAAGGCGGCCATGCTGATCGTGATCGCGCAGCTGGGAATCGCGTGGGGGATCGAGCTTGCCGGACTGTTTGGCGTGGAGAAGACGCCGTTTGAGTGGAAAAAACTGTTTGGAATGCTGGTCGCGATCATTGGGATTGTGATATTCAAATGGAAGAAATAAAAAAATTATTGCAAAATCTTTAATTTATCGTTACAATAAGAACATGTACAGGGGGAAGCTGCGCCTGCGGCGGCGGAAAAGTACATGGAAAGCAGGAAATATACGAAATATGACAGGACGGGCAGGCTGAAGTCCTGCGCCAGGACAGGGTCAGGATCCGTAATCGGAGTGAAATTGAAATATCCGGGCCGGCACAGGAGGATGAGGACGTTTGTTCTGCTTGCCCTGGCTGTGGGAAGCATATTTGCGGCGGGCTGTTCCGCGAACAGATCTTCGGATGCGTTCGGATCGGAGTCAGACTTTTGGGCGGCGCGCGGCGAGGAGCCGTACACGGATTTGGAAAAGGAAAGCCTGAAAGAAGGGCAGACCGGCAAAGAAAGTTCGGATGCCCCGGATATGCCGGAGTCAGAACCAGGGTATGTATATGTCTGCGGTGCGGTTGTCAGTCCGGGAGTTTACGAGATTGAAGAAGGCACGCGCGTTTTTGAAGTGATCGAACAGGCGGGCGGCCTGACTGAGGAAGCCGACGCACAGTGGCTGAATCAGGCGGCTGCTGTCCTTGACGGGCAGAAGCTTCAGATTTATACGAAAGAGGAGACGGCGGCGTTTCGGGAAGCCGGGATGTCTGTGCCAGGCGACGCGGACCAGAGCGTGGCGGCTGCCGAAGCGGGCGGTGCGGCGCAGGCGGACCAAAGCACGTCCGCGGATGACAAAGTGAATATCAATACGGCAGATAAGGAGCTGCTGATGACGCTTCCCGGAATCGGGGAGTCGAAGGCTGAAGCAATCCTGAGCTACCGGCAGGATCATGGAAATTTCGGATCGATCGGGGATATCTGCCAGGTTTCAGGGATCAAGGAAGCTGTATTTTCCAGGATAGAGGACAGGATTACAGTATAAAGGAGTATATTATGGGAAAAAAGGTACTGGTTGTGGATGACGAGAAACTGATCGTAAAAGGTATTCGTTTCAGCCTGGAACAGGATGATATGGAGGTAGATTCCGCGTTTGACGGAGAGGAAGCTGTGCGTATGGCGAAGGAAAAAGCGTATGATATTATTCTGCTCGACCTGATGCTTCCCAAGATCGGCGGACTGGAGGTGTGTCAGCAGATCCGCGAATTTTCCGATGTGCCGATCGTGATGCTGACCGCAAAAGGTGATGACATGGATAAAATTCTGGGTCTGGAATACGGCGCTGACGATTACATCACGAAGCCGTTCAATATTCTTGAGGTCAAGGCCCGTCTGAAAGCAATCATTCGCCGGACTTCCCAGAAAGCGGTTTCGGAGCCGCGCGGCAAAATTGTTGAGGTAGGAGATCTGACGCTCGACTGTGAGGGCAGAAGAGTGAGCGTGGCCGGCAGGGAGGTCAATCTGACGGCCAAAGAATTTGATGTTCTGGAACTTCTTGTGTTCAACCCCAACAAAGTCTACAGCAGGGAGAATCTTCTGAATATTGTCTGGGGGTATGAGTATCCCGGAGATGTAAGGACTGTGGACGTGCACATCAGAAGGCTCAGAGAGAAAATCGAACAGAACCCGAGCGAACCGAAGTATGTACATACGAAGTGGGGAGTGGGGTACTATTTTCAGCATTAATGCGTGAATCTGCCAGGATCAAAAAACAGCCACAATTCTGTCTGGTCGGACAGAATTGTGGCACCTTTTTTATGCGCAGGCCCATGTGCTGCTAGCGCAAAATTAAAATCCCGTATACCTATTGACAAAGTAGGCTTTATGTGCTATCATCTGAACCAGCCTGCAGAGCAGGAGTTCTGGAAAAAAAGGAGTGTGGCATCATGTCTGATTACAAATTTGAAACCTTACAGCTTCATGTGGGGCAGGAAACCCCGGATCCTGCGACCGATTCCCGCGCAGTACCGATCTACGCGACGACCTCTTATGTGTTCCGCAACTGCGAACACGCCGCCGCGCGCTTCGGCCTGACTGACGCCGGCAACATTTACGGTCGTCTGACTAACTCCACGCAGGAGGTTCTGGAAAAGCGTGTCGCGGCTCTTGAAGGCGGCGTCGGCGCTCTGGCGCTGGCCTCCGGCGCGGCGGCAATTACCTATACGCTGGAAGCGCTTGGTCAGGACGGCGGTCATTTTGTAGCGCAGAAGACCATCTACGGCGGCAGCTATAATCTGCTGGCGCATACGCTGCCGAATTTCGGCATCACAGCGAGCTTTGTCAATATCCACGATCTTGCGGAAGTGGAAGCCGCCATCCGGGAAAATACGCGGGCGATCTACATCGAGACGCTGGGGAATCCGAACAGCGATATCCCGGATATCGACGCTCTGGCCGAACTGGCGCACAAATATGGACTTCCTCTGGTAGTGGACAATACCTTCGGCACACCGTATCTGATCCGTCCTTTTGAACACGGCGCAGATATTGTCGTTCATTCCGCGACCAAATTCCTCGGCGGGCACGGCACCACGCTCGGCGGGATTATTGTGGATTCCGGTAAATTCGACTGGGCGGCCAGCGGAAAATATCCCGCGATTGCAAAGCCTAATCCCAGTTACCACGGCATCTCCTTTGTCGAGGCGGCAGGCCCGGCGGCATTTGTGACCTATATCCGCGCGGTGCTGCTCCGCGATACCGGTGCAGCCATCTCCCCCTTTGCGGCATTTCTGCTTCTTCAGGGAATCGAGACACTGTCCCTGCGCCTTGAGCGTCACGCGGA
>CANQEC010000262.1 GCA_947594335.1 uncultured Lachnospiraceae bacterium | reverse complement strand
CGGATCTGTATACGAAAGCGGCGGAATCCATATCGCGCGTCATGAAGGAATCTTCCCGCAGGCAGGAGAAGCTGCTTGAGGAGTCGGGGAAGAAACAGGAGGAGATACTGGCTGAGATCAGGAAGCTTCTTGAGGAACCGGCGGGCGCCCAGGGGAAGAAGCGCCGCGGCTTTAACCTGTGGGGATGACCGGATAAGAGGCGTGGTTGAATAACATGTTCTGTGCCGCGTGTCGTCATCTGGCGGTGCCATGCTGGCAGGGAACGATTCGGGAGGTAGATAAATGAAACGCAGAAACAGAAAGAAGGATTCAGCGGGCTTCAATATCTGGCGCTCTTATTCCGATATGATGGCTGGTCTTCTGATGCTGTTTGTACTGATTATGTGCGTCACACTGTTTCAGGCTCAGAAAAATTATGTTGAGCGCCTTGCGGAGCAGGAAGAAAAAATGCTGATCCAGAATGAATATACAAGCGCGCTTCTGGAAAAACAGTCTGAGCTGGATGAACAGGCGGATCAGCTGAAGACGCAGGATGAGCTTCTCGCGGAGCAGGAAGAAAAGCTTGCCGAACAAAATCTGACCCTGGAGGAGATGCAGGCCGCTCTTGCCGAGCAGGCCGCGCTTCTGGAAGAAAAGACAGCGACGCTCTCCGAGCAGCAGACAACGCTGGAACAGCAGCAGGCCGCTCTGAATGCCAGGACGGAGGAGCTGAAAGAGAAACAGAGCCAGATTGACAGGATTGTAGGCGTAAAAGCGGAGGTGGTGGAGGCTCTGCGTGAAGAATTTCGGAAAAACAATCTGGATGTCACGATCGACACGCAGACGGGAGCCCTTGTACTGGATTCCAATGTTATGTTTGACTATGACGATGTGGAGCTGTCTGACGCCGGGCGGGAGATGCTGCAAAAAGCGCTTCCGATTTACTGCAGCGTGCTTTTGAGCGATCAGTATCTGCCGAATGTGGCGGAGATCATCATCGACGGCTATACGGATACGGACGGCACATATGAATATAACCTTGAGCTGTCTCAGAGAAGATCTCTGGCGGTTGCGCAGTATCTGCTCGAGATAAAAGAGGGATTTCTTGAAGAAGGAGAATCGGAGATACTTCAGCAGAAGCTGACGGTGAACGGTCATTCCATGAGCAATCCGGTTCTCGATGAAAACGGCAACGTGGATAAAGATGCTTCGCGCCGTGTGGAGGTGAAGTTTCGTCTGAAGGATGAGGAGATGATAGAAGAGCTGTATGAGCTTATGGGAAACAGCTGAAACGCCTTGCCCGGGCTTTGATCGGCGCTCCCAGAATTTTCTTGACAAGAATATTGATACTGGAGTAGGATAATTGTCGAACGCAAAAGAAAGGAATGTGTATTATGAAATCTGTTTTGAAATTCATGCGGATGTCAGTGCTGGTGCTGGTTCTGGCGTTTCTTCCGGTATGCGGGGTTTTTGCCGCATCCAAACCGTCCGCCGGTGCCGAGCTCTCGGTAGTCAAGAACTCCATTAAAGATACTTCGGTCAAGCTGAAGTGGACCAAGGTCAGCGGCGCTTCCGGATACAGACTGTATCAGGTGAATGCAGATACAGATAAGGTAATGAAGAAGTACAAGACTTCAGGTACCAGCTACAAAGTGACGAAGCTTACGAAGGGTAAAAATTACAGCTTTTATGTAAAAGCGTACAACAGCGCGGGCGAGAGCGCCCAAAAATCCAATATAACGGATGTGACGCCGGGATATGAAAGGCCGACGGCGCCCACGAATTTCAAGATCAAGGAATACGGGACCAGTTATCGCAGGCTTTCCTGGACAAAGGCGAAAGGTGTCTCAGGCTATATGCTGTATATCAGTGATTCTCAGCTGGATAGCAGCGGGAAAGTGAAAAAGACGACGGTTTCTGTCAAAAAACTCGGGAAAAATAAGGAATCCTATAAGGCAACGGTCAAAAAAGGACACAGCTACACATATTATCTTGTGGGTTATAACCAGTATTATGAGGTTCCCGAGCTGAAGGACGGGGAGGATCCGGACAAGCCGGTCACACCGGTGAAGGTGATTGTCTACAGCGCCCGTTCGGTGGTCCTGAAGGCGAAATATGAGTCAATCGGGATCAGTACGGTGCATGCGTGGTATCTGCATGCGACGGTCAAATCCACAACGACCGCGACGGACGATTCGGGAAAGAAAGTGACCGTGTACGGGGGCACCGGAGTTACGGCAACCGCATATACGTCCGGAAAGGTCACAGTTATATTAAG
The DNA here is from genome assembly GCA_947594335.1 of uncultured Lachnospiraceae bacterium. Classification (GTDB taxonomy): domain Bacteria; phylum Bacillota; class Clostridia; order Lachnospirales; family Lachnospiraceae; genus Choladousia. The sequence goes on along the minus strand of CANQEC010000262.1, from coordinate 1,606 downwards.
TACCGGGAAAAAGGTTACATTGTCCGGGAGTAATCTGGCCTACGGCAATCTGTCGATTACATGGTCGAGATATACGCCGGAGCAGGCAGAGAATTTTGTCAACGAAAAAGGATACTCCAGCAAGACAGACTGGCTGGTGTGGTGCAGTGAATATACAGCGGTTACCTATCTGTTCCGCGGCTATAAAGGAAACTGGGAATGCGTCAGACAGATGGATTGTGTAATCGGCAACAATATGATGACCAAGCAGTGTGTCAGGAAGATTACGAAAAAGGGATATAAGTACGGAGACGTAGCCGTATTTTTCGGGGGGAATGCGTTCCACAGAAGGTGGGCCACCACAAGAGGAGTGGAATCCAGCGGCTGCGTAAGGCTTGGGACAACGGATCTGCATTATATGTATAATAATGTTCCGGTATCCTCGACGGCAGTGTTTTACTAAGTCTGCAAAAAAGATTCTTCCGGTATGGGAAACAAAAAAAGATAATAAGGAATGGGCGAAAGGGGCGCGGCAAAAAGGCGCCCCTTTCAAGAATGCCCGGAGAGGAAATGTCTATGGTCCTGTCAGAGGGGATATGTTATATTGTCGGGGCAGGAGGTTTCGGCCGCATGCTTACAGCCCCAAAAAAGGCCGATCTGCTGATTGCTGCGGACGGCGGCTACCGTTATTTTGAGGAGATGGAGATGGAGCCGGATGTTCTTCTGGGAGATTTCGACTCACTGGAACTTGTTCCGGAACACAAAAGACTGATCCGTCATTCGCCAATCAAGGATGATACGGATATGGCTCTGGCGGCGGCATACGGAGAAAGCAGGGGATATCGATGCTTTATGTTGTACGGAGGGCTCGGAGGCCGGCTGGATCACACGATCGCAAATCTGCAGCTTCTGACCGCGCTGTCGAGGAAAGGATATACCGCATACCTCATCGGTGAGGGAAATATCATCACGGCCGTCACGGACGGAAAGCTGGTATTCGGATCTCATATGTCGGGAGTGATCTCCGTATTTAATGCGGGTGAGAGTGCGGAAGGCGTCTGTGAGACGGGACTGAAATATTCGCTGGATCACGCGCGGCTGACTTGCGAGAGAGGGCTTGGCGTCAGCAATGAGTTTACCGGCCGGGAGGCGGTGATCGAAGTGGGGCAGGGAACTCTGCTCGTATTCTGGAGCGAGTCGGAAGGATTCGAAAAAGCGCGTATTGACATGGGGCGGGAGGGATGATTTTTATGGAGGAAAACCTCAGAAGGAAGGGATCCAGGGGATCCTGCCTTTACAGGATCTGGATGCTGCTGTGCGCTGCCGGCTGCGTGTTTTTTTCTTTGTATGGAAAGAAGCTTCCGCTGATCTGTCCGGGGAGGATTTTCGGCGTTTTTGTATGCGGTCTGCTGCTTCTCCTTGCGCTGTTTTCTTTTGTGTCCGGGGATGTCAGCATGACGGGGCTTGTCGGCCGGGAAAATGCTCAGGAGATGACAAGAGGACAGAACAGGAAATGTGCGGCCGCTGTGTGCGCTGTTTTTCTGGCGGGAATGGCAGGGGAGATGATCTACGCATATTATGGATTTAAGGCGGGACAGGCAAATTTTATGAAAGATTCTCTGGCTTC
>CANQEC010000261.1 GCA_947594335.1 uncultured Lachnospiraceae bacterium | reverse complement strand
GCCACCGGCGGAAACGACAGGCTTGGCGGAAAGGACTGGGACGATATCCTCTACGGCATGATCGAGTCCGCCTGCTGCGAGGAGAACGGACTTGCTCCGGAGGATCTGGAGCTGGAGACGAGACAGTCGATCCGCAGCAGGGTGGAAACAACAAAGAAAAAGCTCAGCAATGCCGAGAAGGCAAAAGTCAAAGTAAATGTGAACGGGCAGATGACCGCAGTTGTCATTACCAGGGAGGAATTTGAAAAGCTGACTGCGCCGAAGGTAGCGCAGACGATGAGCTACGTCGAGGACGTTCTGAAAAAGGCGGGGAATCCGCCGCTGGATATCGTGCTTCTGGTCGGCGGCTCCACCTTTATGCCGATGATCCGCAATGCGGTCGAGACGAGATTTGCCGGGACCCCGGTGAATCTTCACGAGCCGAACCTCGCGGTTGCGAAGGGAGCCGCGATCTACGCCAATATGATTGTGGAACCGGATTCCGTACCAACCCCGCCAGAACCAGTCCCGCCAGTACCAACCCCGCCAGAACCAGATTCGAATACAGGGTCAGGTTCGGAATCAGACCCGCCAAAAAATCCAGGCGGTGAGGGCGGCGGCGTTTCTAAAAAACGTCCTGAGAATGGTGGCGGCAATGGTGGCATCAAGATTGATGATCAGCTTCCGAGATCCTTCGGCCCCGGCGTGCTGAATGAGAACGATGAGTACATCATCGACAACCTCATCAAGCAGGGAGACATTTCTCCGAAAGAGGTGGAGCGGACGTACTACACACCGAAAGACAATATGAAGATGATACGTCTGAAGGTATTTGAGAGCACGAGCCTTGAAGATGCGGTTATCCCGTGCGAGGATGGTCAGGGCAATCCGATGCCCTCCGAACCGGCCTACGCGGTCAAATATCTGGGCCGCCTTGAAATGGAGCTGCCTCCGGGAACGCCGGCAGGGGCAGAGATCCTGGTGAATTTCCGGGCGGATATGACGGGAATCCGTGTGCGAACGCTCGATGTGCGTTCCGGAACCGAGAAAGAGGCGACGATTTCCTTCGCATCCAATATTGACAAGGAAAACAGCGCGGTCCACGGACTTCGTGTGGACGGAGAATAAAAATACACTGACACTGCGGCCTGGCGCGCGTCAGGCCGCGGCAAAACAAAAGAGACTGACAGTGATTTGCGTCTGCGGGGCAGGCTGCAGTTCGAATGGAGGAAAAAATGGGGATTAAAGTTGGAATTGACCTTGGCACCACTTTTTGCGCGGTTGCCGTGTTGAATGAAAAGACGGGACAGCCGGTGATCATCCCGAATTCGCAGGGAGAAAGGATCACGCCGTCCGTGATACAGTTTACCGAGGACGGGGAAATCATTGTCGGCACCGAGGCAAAAGAAGCGTTTGAGATGGGAGAATCCGGGTGCACGTCGGCTTTCAAGAGAAATATGGGAAAAGAGGGAGATTACTGTTCCTTTTATGGGAAAAGCTACACCCCGGTGGAGCTCTCGGCGATCCTTCTGCGTTACCTGAAGGAAGAGACGGAAAAAACGGCGAAAGAAACGATCGATGAGGCGGTTGTCACCGTCCCGGCTTATTTTTACTCGAAAGAACGCAGCGCGACCATGCAGGCGGCCAGGATGGCGGGCCTGAATATCCGCCAGATCATCAATGAGCCCACGGCGGCGGCCATGAATTACGGCGTCAACCATTGGCGGGAGAATGCGGTGATCATGGTGTACGACCTTGGAGGCGGCACCTTTGACGTGACGCTCGTGCAGATGAAAAAGGGCGATCAGATGGTCACGCTGAGTACGACCGGCGATCATACTTTGGGCGGAAAGGACTGGGATTCCAGGCTCTGCGGGATCCTGAAGCAGAAGATAGAGGAGGAGACAGGGATGTCTTCCGCGGAGTATCCGGAGATTGACAAGGTTGTCATGAGGAGTGCGGAAAATATCAAAAAGCAGCTGACGAGCCGTAAGGAAGTCGGCGTGACGATCCCGATTCCCGGATACGGCAGATTTACGACGTCAGTCACGCTCGAGGAATTTGAGGAGAGCACAAAGGATCTGCTTGAAAAGACAGGAAGTCTGTGCGCCAGCGTCCTTTCCGGCATGAATATGGGATGGGATGATGTGACGGATGTGCTCCTGGTCGGCGGTTCCACCAGGATGAAGCAGGTGGCGAGGTATCTGAAGGAAAAGAGCGGCCACACGCCCCTGTCCCAGGTACACCCGGATGAGGCGGTTGCCCTCGGTGCGGCCATTCAGGTCCATCAGCCGCTGCCGGAATACACGGTCGTGACAGTCGCGTCGAAGGCGGAGCCCGCTGCCGAACAGAAAAATTCTCCTCTCTTTAACTTCAGAAAACGGGCACAGTCCCCCGTGCAGAAGAGTCCGGAGCGCAGATACAAGGTTGACGGTCCGGTCGGAAAGGAGACCTCCTTTGACAACGCTCTGAAGATGACGCACATTGACGTCGTCGCCCACGCGATGGGCGTTATCGCGGTAAATATGGAGGGAACCCGCTATATCAATAAGACGATCATCCCCGCGAACCAGAGGATTCCGGTGAAATGCGCGGAAGCATTTCAGTATTATACATCCGCAAGGGGCGAAAACGAGGTGGAGATTTACGTGCTCCAGGGCGAGCGGGAGCCGCTGGACTGCCAGATCGTCGGAAAATACGTGGTTTCCGGCATACGGCATGACCGGAGCAAGAATCCGACGCTGATCCGCATCCAGTACAGCTATGACCTGAACGGGGTCGTACATGTCCAGGCACGCCAGGAGAACGACACGCGGGATCTGCCCATACGCGAGGAGCCTGTTCCGGCGGACATGAGCAAGTACGGAAGGCCGGTGGAGCAGGAAGAAGGCGAGCTGATCGCGGAGCCGATCTCGGCGGTTATGGCGGTTGACGTATCCGGCAGCATGAGCGGCCAGCCGATCAAGGACGCGCTGAACGCCATGTGCAATTTTGTGGATCAGTTCCAGAATTATGAGGGCGATGTGAAGATCGGCGTGATCGCCGTGTCGGACAGGTCGCAGATCGTGCAGCGCCTGACAGGCGATCTGAGACGGTGCAAGGATTCCATCCGCTCCATCAAATCCTGCATGACGGGGGTCTGCAACGCGGGGGATCCGTTTGCGGATGTGCTGAGCATGCTGAAAAATGAGGACGGAAAACGCGTGGCGATCGTGCTGGCGGACGGCGTCTGGGATCATCAGGCTGCCGCGGTCAGGGCTGCGAAAGAGTGCCACCGGGAGGACATCAGCGTGGTCGGCATCGGTTTTGGCTCGGCGGACAAAAAATTTCTTAAAGATATCAGCTACGGGGATATGGAATCCATGCTTGTATCGCAGAGCGAGCTGGTGCACAGCTTTGGAAAGATTGCGCAGGAGATCGGCGCGGATAAGCGAAAAGGAAAACACGGACGGGGCGGAGCAGATTCGGATACGATGACCTGGGAGGCCCCGGATGAACAGTAAATAAAAAATACAGCCTGCAGGCTGGCGGGGGAATCTGATTATGCCAAGAAGAAATTATTTTGAGATGCTGGGTCTGGACTGCGACCCGGCGGAATCAAATAAAAAGGTAATAGACAAGGCGATCGAGGCGTGGAAAAAAAATCTGGAGGATAAGTGGGCAAACGAAACGAATGAGGCCCGCAAGGCGCAGTTTCGGGCGGAGCTGGATCTGTATGAGGATTCGGTATGGAGTTTTCTGCTTGCAGGAGGATATCTGCGGGTTGTGCGCTGGTACCTGGACGAGCTGGGGGATCGGATTTATGAGCTTGCCCTGACAAATCTTGAAATTCAGATCATGTTTCGGAGAATGATCCGTCAGTGGTTCGGCGGAAAAAACAGGGAGAATGGTT
>CANQEC010000260.1 GCA_947594335.1 uncultured Lachnospiraceae bacterium | reverse complement strand
ATGGCGTAATCGACGATATATTTGCCCGGATCCCATGAGACCCCGTAATGCTCTTTTATGTAATCAAGGCTCTCGGGATACGCGCCTTCAACCGCGTAGCAGTGTACGGCGCTCCGCTCAAGAGCGTTTTTCAGATTTTCGATCTGAGAAGCTTCCGCCTGCGCGGAGATCGAGGAGACGCCGCGCCACAAAAGCAGCGTACACAGGAGAAAAACAAGAAGAATCCCCCAGAGCTGCCATCTGAATTTTTTCTTTCGATGTAGGAAAAGCATATAAATTCACCTGCTTTCTGTTCGGAGGATCCTGCTCAGCCGATCTCGGACATGATACCGAGAAGAGGAAGCATGACGGAGAGAAGGATCAGGCCCGTAAGAATGGACAGGACGGCGACGATCGTGGGTTCCAGGGAGCTTACCATATTCTGGATACGGATATCGGCCTCCTCCTGACAGGAGACGGCGATCTTTTCCAGCGCTTCCTCCGAAGCGCCTGTCCGAAATCCGATGGAAACCATCCGCGCGTTCAGACCGGAGTAAATGCCGGCCTCTTTCAGCGCTTCCGAGAAATCCGCGCCCTCTTCGATCTTTTTCTGAGCGGCATGGGCCTTCTCGCGAAAAGCCGGATTGTCGATCAGTCCGGAGGCAAGCTGAAATCCTTCGTCCGTGTCAAGCCCGCTGTGAAACGACAGGGCCAGAGCGCCGGAAAAGCGCGAGCAGGCCAGAAGCAGCGAGATATTCCGGAACATGGGAATCCGGTTGACAAAGGAAAGGATCGCGGCGCGGCCTTCCGGGATATACAGTGTGACAAAGCCGGCAAGCACCAGCAGCAAAAACAGCACCAGAAAAACGACGGAGTAGCGCTGCATTCCGCGTCCGAGGACGAGAAGCGTATTGGCCGCTCCCGACATCTCGATTCCAAGCTGGTCAAAGACCTGGCGGAATACGGGCATGACCTGCACGATCAGAACGATCAGGACAGCCGCCAGCATGCCGATCATGACAAGCGGATATGTCAGGGCGTCCCGTATGCTGCGGGAGATGGCGTCCTCTCTCTCATAATGGGAGGAGAGGGAGCGCAGAACCTCCTCGAGCGTTCCGGAACGGTCTCCGATCTCCGCCATATGTATGAAATAATCCGGGAAAACCTTTGGGGCCCGCAGAGCTTCTGCCAGATCGCCTGTCTCCTCAAGTGTGCCGTAGACAGATTCCAGAATTTTTTTCTCCTCGTCGTCCTTTGAATCCTCAAGCAGTATGGAGATGCCCTCAAGCGCGGATATCCCGGAATGAAGGATCATGGACAGCTGGCCGGAAAACAGTGACAGTTCTTCATTTGTCAAAGCTTTGTTTGCTTTTTTTACTTGAAACTTCATTTGAAACCTCCTGTTGAAAGAAAGTAAACTTTCCTGCCGGACATACCCGGCAGCACCATGGATGAAAGTCCTTTGGACTGTGTTACGGTTCACTTCCCTGTAAGACAGTGTATGTGTGAACGGTAACTGGATCGCTTTGTCTAAGATCAGCGGACAAACATCAGGGTATAATTTTCACCGTCTCCTATGTAGTCCATGACAGCATCCTTGTCATCCGCCGTGGATACAAAGGTGGGATCGATCAGCTTCCATTCATCTCCGTTAAATTCGATCGCACGTTCCACCCAGCCGACCGACTCGATATAGACCGTGACCCACGCGTGATAAACTTTTCCGCTGTATCCGATATCCAGCCTCGCCGGGATGGATAAAGAGCGCAGCATTGCCACAGTCAGGGCGGCATAATCAAAGCAGATGCCGGATTTTGTCCGAAGCGTATCATCGATATCCGGCAGATAGCCGTCCCTGATGTTGCTGAGCTTTTCGCTGTCATAGGAAATATTGGCGGTCACGTACTCAAAAACGGCGGAGAGTGCGTCCAGATCCGAATCAGCGTCCGCGGAAAGCTCGGCCGCGAGACTTACAGCCTCATTGTCCTCGTTAAAATTGACGAACTGATTTGGATACAGGAACGGGAGAAACTCACTTTCCAGCTCGACGGTGAGCGTATAGCTGAAAAGGGAAGCATACTGATTCCCGGTGACATTCTCGAAGGCCAGTATGATGTAAGTGCCGTCCCCCGCGGTAAACGGGAAGGCAGTGTACTGATTGGGCGTATCGAGAAAGTATTTATATGTAATGTTGTCAGGCCCGATGACCTGAATGTTTACTTTTTTATCTGCCTTGAGTACCCCCATAAAATATCCCTGGTCGGCATTGGAAAAATCCAGGAGAAGAGGATCTCCTCCGGTTGTGACTTTCCCGTCGGCTGAAGGAACCAGCACGTGAGTCTGTCCGGGACTGAAAGAGTCGGACTCGCCGGCGGATGTTCCGGCCGAGCATCCACTTCCGCAGACAGTCAGGAATATCAGAAGGAATAAAGACAGAAAACGAAAGCCATGTTTAATCATTCATAATCTGCTCCTTAAAAAATAATAAATTACGAAGATTAGTATAACAGATTGTACAAAAAAAGAAAGAAGAAATATACAGGAATTTAAAAATTTTTAAAAGGGATTGAAAAAAGGGATTGACAAAAGGCGCTGAATGTATTAGAATGTAGGCACAAAAGCAAATAGAATAAATCTGATAAAAGGCAAACCCGTTGAAAGGCGGGGACGCAAAGCCAAGGGTCTAAAGTCCAGAAGGACAATGACAGCCGGTTGCCACGTTTCTTATATAAGGAATGCGTAAGAATATCTGGTAGCCGCTGCATAGAGTAAGCGGCTTTTTGTTATACAAAGAAGATATACAAAAAAGTAGTTTTCATAAGATCCCGCTTTTATCAGAGCAAACATAAAATAATTCGGGAGGGACAGATTATGGAGAATAGCAAAATCAGAGAATTCTTACAGCAGACGGCAGTTAAAACCGGAGCGATCGTGATGGCTTCCGCTCTCGTACTTACAAGCGGTACCTGGTCAGGTATTTTCAGAAATGATATGCAGTTTGTATCCGAGGCAGAGCTCCCGATCTTCGTCGATCTTGAAGGCGAGGAGGATATCGACGGTAATGAAATCCCAAGCGGGAACGCTCCGAAAGTGACGAAGAGCACGAAGACGACAAAGTCAACCAAAAAAGTGAAGCTGAAAGAAAAGGCAAAGAAGACCTACACAAAGAAGAGCAAAGCCAAGAAGGAAACAAAGACCTCGAAGAAGGTTACGGACGACGGAACAACGACAATCAAGACGGAAACCTCGACGAGTCTGACCAGCAAGTTTAAAAAGGGTTCCAATGTCAACACACAGATTACAACCGTGACGACCGTCACAACGACCACGGTGGAAGCGAATCAGGCAGCGCAGGTTATGGTAGTTTCTTCGGAAGAGACAGCAGCGGCTCCGGCAGCGGCGTCCGGACAGATAGCAATCAGCGCGATCGCACCGAAGGTTGACGCCAGAGTTGCAAACGCGTACACCACGCTTGGATTTACGATCGGAGTTGATTCTTCCGTCAATTATTCAGGAGTTTTCGACGCGAGAAAAAGAAGCATCACGCTGAAGAAGGCAGGAGATACCGTATATCACGAGCTTGGACACTTCGTAGCGTTCATCGCGGGAAATGTTGATACTTCAACAGCTTTCAAGCAGGTATTTGAAGCAGAAAAAGATCTGTATACAGAGTTCAACAAAGAATATGTTCTCCAGAACAGTTCCGAGTACTTTGCAGAGTCCTTCAAGAACTACACGCTTGCGCCGGGCGTTCTGAAAAAAGAAAGACCTCTGACCTATGATGCGGTTGAGGCAGCCCTTGGAAATATCACAGATACACAGGTAACGAAGGTTCAGACGGTTTACCGTGCAGTATGGGGCGCATAACACAGAGTGCAGTACAGAAAACACAATCTG
>CANQEC010000259.1 GCA_947594335.1 uncultured Lachnospiraceae bacterium | reverse complement strand
ATGCGCATAAACGTCTCGTATTCCTGTTTCATGGAATCGGAACCCGTCTCGCGGTAGCGGCGCTCCACATTTTTGATCAGTCCCTCGAACGCCACATCATAAACGCCTGTCCCACGCTGGCCTTTGTAATGCACCTTCACCTCGTGGCCGTTCGTTCCATGGATCAGCACTTCCCGGACATTCTCCGGATAATCCTGAAACGGCGTCCCCAGATCAAATCCATATTCCTGCGCAAGCGCGTCCAGAATCGCTCTCGTAAAGCTGCCCGGATCCGCGCAGGACTGCCAGCCAAGCACGGTAATCGCTCCATCCAGGATACTTAAGGATTTATCCGGGATCATCAGTTCCTCGTCAAACTCCATTTTATATCCCAGGCCATAGCATTCCGGACAGGCCCCGAACGGATTATTAAAGGAAAAGCTTCTCGGCTCAATCTCCTCGATCGCGATCCCGCAGTCAGGACAGGCAAAGCTCTGACTGAAATTAATGGATTCTCCATCCTGTACATCCACAACCGCAAGTCCATTCGCGAGATTTAAGGCTGTCTCAAGAGAATCCGTCAGTCTCTTCTCAATTCCCGCTTTGACTACAAGCCGATCCACCACGATCTGGATCGTATGCTTGATATTCTTCTCAAGCTTGATCTCCTCCGACAGCTCGTACATATTTCCGTCGATCATCACACGGACGTAGCCGCTGCGCTTCGCCTGCTCCAGCAGCTTGACATGTTCGCCCTTTCGTCCGCGCACGACCGGAGCAAGAATCTGAATACGGCTGCGCTCCGGCAGCACCAGGATCTGATCCACCATCTGGTCCACACTCTGCTTCTGGATCGCCCGCCCGCATTTCGGACAGTGCGGGATTCCGATGCGCGCATACAGCAGGCGGAAATAATCATAAATTTCCGTCACCGTCCCCACCGTTGAGCGCGGATTCCGGTTCGTCGATTTCTGATCGATCGAGATCGCCGGGGGCAGTCCCTCAATGCTCTCCACATCCGGCTTTTCCATCTGCCCAAGGAACTGCCGCGCATAAGAGGACAGCGACTCCATATAGCGCCGCTGCCCTTCCGCATAGATCGTATCAAACGCAAGTGAGGATTTTCCCGAACCGGAAAGCCCTGTCAGCACGATAAACTGATTTCTCGGTATGTCAAGACTGATATTTTTCAGATTGTGCTCCTTTGCCCCCCGAATCCGGATGAGTCCTTTTTTATCCTTATAAATGTCCATGATAACTGCCCTCCCGCTTTACTGATGTTTTTCATATTTTCTGCGGATCACAAGTTCATACACTGCCATAAACGAGACCGCCCAGATCAGACTTCCAAGCATGGAAAGAGATGCTTCTCCAACATTATCATCCGGTCACGAATCCAGCTCTTGCAGATGCTTCTTCAGCGTTATCATCCGGTCGCGCAACTCTGCGGCCGCCTCGAAATTCAGCTCCGACGCAGCCTTCTTCATCTGCTTCTGGACATCCGCGATCAGCTTCTCCAGCTCCGCACGGTCCATCGACTCCGGATCCTTCTCCATCTTCTTCTCCTCCTCAGCGATCTCTTTCGAGATACTGATGAGGTCGCGCACTGCTTTTTTGATCGTCGTCGGCGTAATCCCATGCTCCTGATTATAAGCCTCCTGGTTCGCACGGCGGCGCTTCGTCTCCTCGATCGCAACTTTCATGGAATCCGTCATCATATCGGCATACATGATAACGTGTCCCTGTGCATTTCGCGCGGCGCGCCCGATCGTCTGAATCAGTGATACCGAGGAACGCAGAAAACCTTCCTTGTCCGCATCCAGAATCGCGACAAGCGAAATCTCCGGAATGTCGAGACCCTCCCTGAGCAGATTGATGCCGACAAGCACATCAAACACATCGAGCCGCATATCACGGATGATCTCTGTCCGCTCCAGCGTATCGATATCCGAATGGAGATAACGCACCCGGATCCCTACTTCCTTCATATAGTCGGTCAGATCCTCCGCCATCCGCTTTGTCAGCGTCGTGACCAGCACCTTGTTCCCGACCGCCGTCTCCTTGTTGATCTCTCCGATCAGGTCGTCGATCTGTCCCTCGACCGGGCGCACCTCAACAAACGGATCGAGCAAACCGGTCGGACGGATGATCTGCTCCGCGCGCAGAAGCTCGTGCTGCTCCTCATACTCTCCCGGCGTCGCCGAGACAAATAAGATCTGATCAATTTTACTCTCAAATTCCTCAAAATTCAAGGGGCGGTTGTCCTTCGCGGAAGGCAGACGGAAACCATAGTCTACCAGCGTCGTCTTGCGCGACTGATCCCCCGCGTACATACTCCGCACCTGCGGAATCGTCTTATGCGACTCATCTATAATAAGGAGGAATTCATCTCCAAAATAATCCATCAGCGTCATCGGCGTCGCCCCCGCCGGAAGTCCGGCCAGATGACGCGAATAATTCTCAATACCCGAGCAGAATCCTGTCTCGCGCAGCATCTCCACATCGAAATTTGTCCGCTCGGCAATCCTCTGCGCTTCGAGGAGCTTGTCCTCGCTCTTAAAATAAGCGACACGTTCCTCCAGCTCGTCCTCAATCGCGCGGCACGCCTCAAGAATCTTCTCCATCGGCACAACATAGTGGGAAGCCGGAAAAACCGCGATAAACTCCAGGCGCTTTTTAACCGCGCCGGTCAGCACATCAATCTCTGTGATCCGGTCGATCTCATCTCCAAAAAACTCCACCCGGTATGCGTAATCATCCGTGTCCGCCGGAAAAATCTCCAGCACATCGCCGTGAACCCGGAACGTACCGCGGTGAAAATCCATCTCATTCCGATCATACTGGATATCAATAAGCGCGCGCATGACGTCATCCCTGTCCCGCTCCTGCCCCTGCCGCAGATAGACAACCAGCTCCTTATAATCCGACGGGCTGCCGATCCCGTAAATACAGGAAACACTCGATACAATGATGACATCCTTCCGCTCAACCAGGGAAGCCGTCGCCGAGAGCCTCAGCCGGTCGATCTCATCATTGATCGCGGAATCCTTCGCAATATACGTATCCGAAGACGGCACATACGCCTCCGGCTGATAATAATCATAATAGGACACAAAATACTCCACCGCGTTCTCCGGGAAGAACTCCTTGAACTCCCCGTAGAGCTGCGCCGCGAGCGTCTTATTGTGCGCAAGCACCAAAGTCGGCTTATTCAAAGCCTGGATCACGTTCGCCATCGTGAACGTCTTGCCAGAGCCCGTCACGCCCAGCAAAGTCTGGCATTGGTTACCTTCTTTAAAGCCTTTGACCAGCTTTTCGATGGCCTGCGGCTGGTCGCCGGTGGGCTGGTATTCACTGTGCAGTTTAAAGATATTTTGTGCTGAATGCACAAAAACCACCTCCGAAAATAATAGTTAAAACGTCGCCTTTTTTATTTTTGACGACTGAATGAACCTAAATAGAACTAAACGAACCAGATAACACTAAACGTACTAATCAGTATTTGTATCATATCACAGATTCCATTCCCTGTACAGATACAAGTGAACAAACGTTCTTAATTCTTTGATCAAGTAGAAGTCGGTTTTCCCTCCTGTTCGTCCGCGCGGCCCGGGTGCTGCACCAGCAGCAATTTTCAAATAATCAGCAAATATTCGTGCAAAGTATTGCTTTTTTCGTGCAATTGGAATATACTATAATCACCAGCAGGAAAGGAGATGATTGTATGGCTGGCACTACAACGAATATCAGTATCCGCATGGATACCGATCTGAAGGCACAGGCTGATGCCCTTTTTGCAGAGCTGGGTATGAACCTGTCCACTGCTTTTAACATTTTTGTCCGTCAGTCGCTCCGTGAGGGCCGGATTCCGTTTGATGTCTCCCTGAATACACCCAACAAGGAAACGATTGCCGCCATGTTAGAAGCGGA
>CANQEC010000258.1 GCA_947594335.1 uncultured Lachnospiraceae bacterium | reverse complement strand
TCGTCCCTGCTTCTGGTCTCGCTCTCCGGACTTCTGATTTCCTGCTCACCGGTTTCGCGCCCCGGACGGCGGCCGCTCCTGCGCTCCACCAGATACCAGAGTCCGTCGCAGACCACCCAGATAACCCCAAGATGCACAAGGATGATCACCATATTGATCATATCAAACAAAACCCAGATGGCTGCCGTCATACCGGCCGTCAGCAGCGCGGATACCAGAAGCCGCAGCCATTTTTTGCCCCCCGCGATACGGTTCACAAAAGCAAACCTGCCAAACCGGCTGACCAGAAAGATCAGGACGGCCAGCGCCGCCACAGCCATGCCCGCAAAAATAAAAAACCACATCATCAGCCTCTGAATCCTCCTTTTTTCGGCACAAAATTCAACTCCCGGCAAAAATCATTCTTTCCTCACAGCCAAAATCATCTTCATATATTCCGGTTACTGTATATTTCTCCCGCATTCTTTTCCCTTCTATTTCAGCGAACATTCTCAAATGAATCCCGCGGATGTCACCCGATCTTTTAAACAAAACTTTATCATTTCCGTTTATACCTGTCAACCTGCTTTCCTGTACTGCTTTCCTGTACTTTTTTCCCTTATGGTAACAGGCATTTCCTTTGACCTGGTATAACCCAGACCTATAATCTCAAAATCCGGATAATTTGTCCAGATTTTTGAAAAAGGGAATTACCGTATTTCTGCCTGATGTTTCTGATACAATTTAGAGCCTCCCGCCAGCAGCGCCCCCGTCATTCCCAGATACAGGATAGGAGCAAACTGCGCGTTTGTAAGATACGTCCCCGCAAAAGGTACCAGCCTGCAGTCAAATATATTCCACAGAGAAAGAAATACGCTGGGAAGATAGTTCCAGATCTGCACCAGTACCCGGAGATGAACCGGCAGGTTCACAAACATGGCCAAAATGATGACGCCGCTGATCACCGCAAGCGTCCCGACCGCGTTCTTCAGAATTTCCGACAAAACCATGACAAAAGCCCCCGCAAGAACCGCCGCTGCCAGCAGCAGCCCGTAACTGATCAGAACAGCCTGCCCGACGCTTATGGAACCCGAGTAATCCGGATAAATCAGCTGAAACGCCGCCCCAAAGCCATCACAGCCATAAACCGCCAGTGCCAAAACCATTGCAGCCGCCGTATAAAGCAATGCAATCCCCACGGCAAAACTGATCCCGGCAAGTATTTTGGCCAGATAAAGCGTTCTTTTTCCATAGCAGCTGCAGAAAATCAGCTGATCCGTCTTCCTGGCACGCTCCACCGGAAAAACGCTGGAAAGGCAGACAGCAATTGTCAGCAGTGTTATGATCCCGATTGTGTAAAGACCGTCGAGCAGCATCCACCATCCTTCTTTATAAGCGTACACAAAAGGGGTTTTGACTGACAGCTCCTGCTGCCTCCAGTATTCTTTTTCTCCCTCTGTCAGGTAAGCTCCATCCCAAAGATCCTCCAGCATCTCCGTCCGCCCTTCATACAGCTCTGCTTCGGACGGCTCCCAGTTCAGGGCCTCTGCCGGATCCATATCACAGGCATTTGCTGCAAACCCGAAAATCGCACTGTAGGGAAAGGCATACGTCCAGTACTCTTTTGTCCCTGCATAATGTTCCGATGCGGACGGTATCTTCCCATAGGCATCCCAGGTCTCCTCCAGCAGACTCTGATCGACCGGGCGCCCGCTCAAAGTCTTCTCGTACGCTCTGCTTTTTTGAAATATGGCATAATTTGAATCCACCTTTTTCCCATCAATATAGTATGTGCCAAGCAGCTGGCTGCAGACCGTTGATGCGGTCAAAAGCAGCATGATCCCAACCGTTATCCACACAATTTTTCTGCCGAAAATTTTTTTCATCTCAAACCGATACAGCGTTTTTAAATTTTTCATCTGCCTTCCTCCTCAAACTGTCGCAGGTAAAAGTCCTCCAGATTCTCTGCTCCTTCTTCCCACTTTCCCTGCCAGATCATCTGTCCGTCCTTCATCATCAGCACCGTATCCGCGATATGCTCGATGTCCGAGACAATGTGAGTGGAAAGCAGAACAATCCTGGACTTCCCCAGCTCCCCGATCAGATTCCGGAACCGCACGCGCTCCTTCGGGTCGAGGCCGGCCGTCGGTTCGTCCAGAACAAGAAGCTTTGGATCATTCAGCAAAGCCTGCGCAATGCCAAGGCGCTGTTTCATGCCCCCAGAATATGTTTTGATCTTCCGCCTCCCGTCATCCTCCAGAGACACCAGCTCCAGCAGCTCCGGCACCTTCTGTCCGGCCTGCTGCTTTGTCAATCCTTTTAAAGCGGCCATATAATACAGAAAATCCGTTCCTTTAAACTCCGGATAATAACCGAAATCCTGGGGAAGATAACCCAGAACCGCGCGGTATTCTTCTGTCGACACATCCATATGGTTAAAAGCGATCGTTCCGCTGGTCGGTTTTAATATTCCGCAGATCATACGCATCAGGGTCGTTTTTCCCGCGCCGTTCGCTCCCAGCAGTCCGTACACACCTTCTTGCAGCCTGAGAGAAACGCGGTCCACCGCAATTTTATTTCGATACTGTTTCGAAACTCTGTCTATGCTAAGTTCCATCTTATTAACTCCTCCGTCTATTGCATCTCCTGTTATTTCCTGTTTTCCGCATCCTTCTTGCCCATGACAAGTTCCTCCTCAGCTCTCCCGCCTGTCTTATCACCTTTTGGCTAAGATATGTTCCACCTCAGTTCCTCCGTCTGCCTCACCATTTTCTTCATTTCTGACACACAGAGAATCAGCAAAATAATCAGCAGCACAGCTGCCCACGCAAAACCGCTCCTGTACAGCAGCCTGGCCAGCCGCACCCGCAGCAGAGAATAAAAACTGCTTATACAAACCGCCGCGCCCACGCAGGCATACAGGCCCTCTTTTCCACGCAAATTCCTCAGAATCCATAACCCCATCACATCAGCCAGCAGGTAGGAAATCAGCAGATACACGCCTGTCTGCGCAGCCGTAAAGATGCTGTGGACGCAGGCAAGCGGCATCAGCAGGCACAGCAGAACCAGATGCAGCACCCCCAGAATTCCCATTCGTGCCAGCACAACGCTTTTCAAAGAAAAACGGGCGGACATTTCCAGTTCCTCCATTCCATAAACCGCGGATCGGAAATTCTCCGTCACCGCTGACAGTGCAAGAAACGGCATAAAAGCGGAAATAACCCACATCATATCAAAATCCAGAAAACAAGTACCCGCCAGTGACAGCAAAACCGGAAACAACGATATCACAAACACCCGTTTTCGGATATACCCAGCCTGCGACAGCATAAAAGAAATCAGGCTGACCCTTCCCTGCGGAATATTCTCAAAAAAATCCTGCCTGTGTGCAGGGGCCGGCACCTCAAACGCTTCCCTCAGCGCTTCCCTCATTTTTCTGTTCATTCAAATCCCTCCTTCCTCAGCTGCTCTTTCAACTGTTTTCGCGCGTTTTTTATTTTCCGGTACACCGCAAACCTTGAAATCCCCATCATACTGCAGATCACCGAGACAGGCACTTCATTCACATAGCGCAGAAGCAGCAGTTCCTGGCTTTCCTCATCCAGCCTGCGCAAGGCTCTTTTTACGGACACGCGGGTAAGCGTCTCATCTTCCATATCCGCGTCATCCGGTACCTCCGACGCCTGCACAGCCGCATCATTTTGTGCTTCTGCTCTCTGTGCGGCCGCAGTATTCCATAGCTCTGCTATCCGCTCCGGCGACCGTCTCCGAAACTCATCAATACAGAGATTGCGGGCGATCGTGTAGAGATACTCCAGAGATTTTCCCCGCTCCAGGTACCGGGCACTGTCAAAATACCGAAGAAATGTCTCCTGGGTGATATCTTCCGCCGTTTCTCTATGGTTCAGTCTGAAATAGCAGTAGCGGTAGATTTTGTCGTACT
>CANQEC010000257.1 GCA_947594335.1 uncultured Lachnospiraceae bacterium | reverse complement strand
TCACATGCCTGACCTCGTTTACGATCCTGCTGGTTGTTTTCTCGATCACGTCCCAGGGAATGTGGGCGCTCTCGGCCGTCATGAAATCTGTCGTCGTAACGGCGCGCAGCGCGATCGCGTAGTCGTAGGTTCTCTCATCTCCCATGACGCCGACGGACCGCATGTTGGTCAGAGCTGCAAAATACTGATTTACTTTTTTATCCCAGCCGGCTTTTGCGATCTCTTCCCGCCAGATGGCGTCTGCCTCCTGCACCATCGCCACCTTCTCAGCTGTGATCTCACCGATGATGCGGATGCCAAGGCCGGGACCAGGGAACGGCTGCCGGAAAACGAGATATTCCGGAATTCCGAGTTCAAGCCCGGCTTTACGAACTTCGTCTTTGAACAGATTTCGCAGCGGTTCGATAATTTCTTTGAAATCCACGTGTTCGGGCAGACCGCCGACATTGTGATGCGATTTGATGGTGGTGGATTCCCCGCCGTCGCCGCTCTCGACCACATCCGGGTAGATGGTTCCCTGCACAAAGAAATCGACCGCGCCGATTTTTTTCGCCTCATCCTCAAACACACGAATAAACTCTTCTCCGATGATCTTGCGCTTCTTCTCCGGGTCTTCGACACCGCGAAGCTTCTCATAGAAGCGCTTCTGCGCGTTAACCCGGATAAAATGCAGATCATAAGGGCCATCGGGACCGAATACCGCTTCCACCTCATCGCCCTCGTTCTTGCGCAGGAGGCCATGGTCTACGAAAACACAGGTGAGCTGGTCTCCGACTGCCTTTGCAAGCATGACTGCCGCAACGGACGAATCAACGCCGCCGGAAAGCGCGCAGAGCACTTTGCCGTCTCCTACTTTTTCACGGATCGAACGGATCGACTCCTCAACGAAGGAGTCCATGCGCCAGTCTCCCGCACAGCCACAGATCTTATAGACAAAATTTGACAGCATTTTCTGCCCTTCCTGCGTATGCAGGACTTCCGGATGGAACTGTGTGGCGTAAAGTTTTCTCTCTGTATTTTCAAGCGCCGCGAAAGGACAGTCCGGCGTGTGCGCGATTGCGCGGAATCCGGGCGCGGCCGCTGATATATAATCATTATGGCTCATCCAGCAGATGGTCTTTCCAGATACATCCTCAAAAAGCGCGGAATCGCGATCCACTGTCACTTCGATCTTTCCATATTCGCGCACCGGAGCCTTTTCTACTTTCCCGCCCAGCAGATGCATCATAAGCTGGGAACCATAGCAAATGCCCAGGATCGGTACGCCGAGTTCAAATATCTCTTTTGTGTAAGTCGGCGCTCCTTCTTCGTAGCAGCTGTTCGGTCCTCCGGTGAAAATGATCCCCCTGGGATTCAGCGCTTTGATCTTCTCAAAATCCGTTTTGTAGGAATAAATCTCACAGTAAACATTACATTCTCTGACACGCCTTGCGATCAGCTGATTGTACTGCCCGCCAAAATCCAGTACGATGACCATCTCTCTGTCCATGAAATATCCTCCATTCTGTAGGTATTATGTAAAATCGGATATCCTTCCTGCTTCGACACCGCCAGTCATGCAGAACCGAACGTATAAACCGGCTGCGTAAATCTGGTTGTGTAAGTCCAGACGCGCAGGTCCTGATGCGCTACGCAGCTTCAGCGTTTCTGAAGTGATCGGGACATCCTGTTATTGGATAGTTTCTTAATTATAAGGGAGGTTTCTGATGTTGGCAATATGATTTTGAAATTTTTCTCAGCGGTGGGTTTTGTCAATAGTTTTGCGATTTTTCTGCAGGCTGAAAACGGCATGCAATGCAAAAATTTGATCAGCATTTGCTGAGTCCGGACAGCAGACCGCCCCCGGAAACGCTGCAAAAGCCGTCATTTCCGGGGGCCTGACTCATTTTATAAAAGATCGCGCGAATATTTCATCGCTCAGCGCTGTTTTCAGTCCGGGATCATCGCCGCCAGCTGCGGGAATATCTCAAGGCTCCTTTTCAGGATCCCCTGCATGTAAGCGATCGTAATCCCATAATTGGTAAAGGGTACTCCCGCGTCCTCGGCACATTTCTGGCGGTAGAGCATCTCCCTCGTATTCAGCATGCAGCCGCCACAGTGGATGACCAGCTTGTAATCATTGAGATTCTCCGGAAATTCGCGCCCGGAGCTTGTCTCGATCACCAGATCCTTTCCTGTATGCTGACGCAGCCAGCGCGGAATTTTAAAGGTTCCGATATCGTCGCACTGGCGATGATGCGTGCATCCTTCGGAGATCAGGATACGGTCGCCGTCCTGCAGCTGTTCGATAGCGGATACTCCGCGGACAGCTGTCTCAAGAAAGCCTTTGTAGCGCGCCATCAGAATCGAGAAGGAAGTCAGCTTAATCTCCGGCGGCGTATCGCGGCTGACACTCTCAAACGCCTGGCTGTCTGTGATGACCATCGCGGGCGGATTCCCCAGCTTCTTCAGCGTGAGAGCCAGCTCCGTATCTCTTGTTACAACGGAAATTGCTCCGGCTTCCAGTACGTCACGGACAACCTGCTGCTGCGGCAGGATCAATCTGCCCTTGGGCGCAGCCGTATCGATCGGAATGACAAGAACGGTAAGATCTCCGGGCTGAAGCAGATCTCCGACCAGGCGCAGCTTCATGTCGTCAGTCTTCACAAGAACGGCAATGCGTTCCTTCAGTTCATGGATGTTTATACCCTCCGTGGCGCTGATGTCAATCGAATTTTCCGCGCAGACAGCCTGTGCATCTCCGCCCGCTGTCACATCTTTCTCCAATTTTTCTCCTGCGCAGACAGGTGCTTCCTCTTTATTCACTTCCGGTTCTTCCGCGCAGACGGGTGTTTCCCCTTTATTCACTTCCGGTTCTTCCGCGCAGACGGGTGCTTCCCCTTTATTCACTTCCGCTTCTTCCGCGCAGACGGGCGTTTTTTCCGCTCCTTCTGTCAGATCACATTTATTATATGCTACGATATATGGGATCTGCTTTTCTCTGAAGATTGCCGTCAGCTCCTCATCCGCAGCCGTCTTTCCAACTGTCTTGTCCACGATCAGAACCGCACAGTCTGCCCTGTTCAGGATCCGTTTTGTCCTCTTGACGCGCAATTCCCCGAGTGCTCCTTCATCATCGAACCCTGGCGTATCGATGATGACGACCGGTCCCATCGGAAGCAGTTCCATTGATTTGTAGACCGGATCGGTTGTTGTCCCCTTCACCTCCGATACAACGGACATTTCCTGTCCTGTGACCGCGTTGACCACACTTGATTTTCCTGCGTTTCGCCTTCCGAAAAAGCCGATGTGTACTCTTTCAGAGGACGGAGTTTCGTTCATTCCCATGATGTCACCTCTCTTTGATGCCCTGTTCCATGCACGATGGCGCCTGCGCAAAATGATTTCGCCTTTTGCCGCATTCCCCTTTTCTCAAAGCTGGCATGGCACATAAAACTATTTCTTTCAGGTCAGCACAGACCGCTTTCTTTTCACACTTCCAGCGGTATAACTGCCGCCTGCAGTCTCCGGCGCAGATTCAGCCAGACTTGTATATTCAGCAAAGTTCCAGGATTCGCCCGCGAGTCCTGCGCACAAAATCCGGGGCCGCATCCGCAGACGTCTCCGATCCCGAACCCCTGTGCATTCCCGCGGAATGTATAAAAGCCGCACCGGTTATCCCGGTACGGCTTAAATTCCTGCAGCAAAGCAAATATTTCATTATCCGCTTCAGAAATGTCCACTCCGTCGCCTGTCGGCGCCGATATGAACCCTGCAGCGCAGAATATGAAAGTCTGGTAAATCTGCCGAACCTTTTACCTCAAGCATTGTTTCGGTATCAGGATACGTGATTACTATAACACAATTTCCTTTGCATGGCAAGCCAAATACCCGGGTCTTTGACAGTTGAAAATCAAAAAAATCCCTGCAGGCCTCATAAAGCCTGCATTT
>CANQEC010000256.1 GCA_947594335.1 uncultured Lachnospiraceae bacterium | reverse complement strand
GCTTCTCCTGTAGAAGTACGTGAGGCTGAGAACGTAGGCGGACCTCTGGCAGTTCTTGACGAGTACTACGGCGTATATGTGACCCTCCCGGACGACGCTGCATATCGTCTTGACTGGATCAAAAATATCTACACGCCGGAGATGCACAACGACAATGTATTCCCGAACGTATTCATGAGCCAGGAAGACACCGAGCAGGTTTCCAACCTGGAGGCAGACCTTACAAAGACAATCAACGCAGCGAAGTCTTCATGGGTTAAGGACGGATTCACAGATGCTGACTGGGATCAGCTTCAGTCTGACCTTGAGGCTTATGGCCTGAGCGATTATCTTGCGATCATGCAGAAATACTATGACGCATACGCGGCAGCAGAGTAATAAAGCAAAAGACAACTGAAAGACTCTTTTCTCTGTCAGAAGGTTAAGAGAGGTAGTTTAAGAGAGGCTGCCTGGAGATCTCTCCGGGCGGCCTTCCATACTGTGCAGGGTCAAAGCAAGGGAGGAGAGCGGCTGCAGAGCCGGATTTGCGCAAAAGCGGCAAGTCCGGGGAGCGGCCATGAACGGACCGGACATACCCGTGCATAAAATTCCCCAAAGTATCAGGAGGTGTTAGTTATGAAAAGAAACTTATTGACAGCAGCAGTCTGCGCGGCAGCTGTGTCCATGGCGGTTTCGTCTATGTGCTTTGCGGCAGACACATTCAAGGTCGGTTTTGACGCGGAGTTTCCGCCGTTCAGCTTCATGGATGAGAATGGCGAGTATGCAGGCTTTGATATAGACCTGGCAAAGGCGGTTGCCGAGCTGGAAGGCTGGGAGTTTATACCGGCCCCGCTCGTATGGGATTCCAGGGACGACGTCATGGCTTCCGGCGAGATCGACTGTATCTGGAGTGCGTACACGATTGCAGGACGTGAAGATGCTTATGCCTGGACAGCGCCGTACATCAACAGTGGTATCGTGGTTCTGACGAAGGAAGATTCCGAAATCGCAAGTCTTGCGGATCTGGCAGGAAAGGTTGTCGGCGTTCAGTCGGCAAGTACCGCACTGGATCTGCTCAGCGAAGGCGGAGCACAGGCGGATCTCGGAGCTTCTATGGAGAGAATCTGGCAGTTTGCGAACACGACGAATGAGTTCATGGCGCTGATCAACGGCAACGTGGACGCGATCGTGGAGGATGCCGGCGTTGCGAAATACTATCTGGGAACAGTAGAAGGCTACAAGATCCTTGACGAGGCTGTACAGGAAGACGGACTGTGCGGCGTTGCGTTTGCCACAGACAACGAAGAGATGAGAGACACCGTGGACGAGGCGCTTGCGACCCTGGCAGAGAACGGCACCGTTGCGGCGATCGCTGAGAAATACAGCGCGATGGATATTGTAGCGCTTGAGAATGTCGCTCCGGCTCCGGAGACAGAGGCTGAGACCGGTCTGGCGGAAGAGCCGATGACAGAGTAAAGCGGCATCGTTTCAAAAATTGATAGTTCTTTCTACCTTAATGATAATGATATGGCGGGCCGCCCGGATTTTTCCGGGCGGCCCGTTCTGCAAATTTTCAAATATTTTTCATAAGGAATAGTCAAACGAAGAGAAATATGATATTCTTAACAATAAATATAGGAGAATCAGGTTCCATTCCTGCGGATGGCGGATTATCACATGATGTGCCCGGCGGCGCCGTGCGTCTGGCGCCGTCACAACGAAATAAAACCCTGAAGCGAAAGTCTGGCAAAAGAAAGGATGTGCGTGTGATGAGGAAAGAGAAATGTAAATGCAGAAAAATTTTCCTGGCGGCCACAGTTCTGGCGGTTCTTGCCGCAGCCATGCCGTGCTGCGCTCTGCGGGCGGATTCCGAAAAGACCGTGGTCACGATGATGTATCCAGGGGAGCTGACGGATTTTGAGGCCCTGGTTGAGGAAACGTACCCGGATATTGATCTGCAGGTGGAGAAAAATACGCCCACGACGGTCAACGGCCTCAGCGAGCGTCGGCTGCGCAACGGACAGGGGAACGATATTATCCTGACGACGGTGCCTTCGGCTCAGATCGCGGAGTACGCGCTGGATCTGAGCGCCGAGTCTTATGTGATGAACTATGAGACGCCGATCATAAATTCCTATATGGTGGACGGCAGGGTAAAATTTATTCCGCTCCCGGGGCAGTACAGCGGCTATATCTATAATGTGACGCTGGCTGGGCAGCTTGGCATTACGGAGTTTGCATCGGAGGATGATCTGCTTGCGCTGCTTGAAGCGGCAGGCCGGGAGGGAGTCGGCGTCGGGGAGGACGGCAGCACGTTCGGATTCCGGGATCCGGACCGCTATAAGATGGCCTGCTATTTTATGGGAACGCAGATCCCCGACTTTCTTGCGCTGCCGGATGGGATCATCTGGTCGCAGAAAATGCATGACCGCGAGGAGAGCTTTGCGGGCGCGATGGACCACTGCACGGAATTCGCGTCAAAAATGGTCGAGGCGGGGTATCTGAATGTCGGCGGACTCTCCATTTCGCGAACCAACGCGACGCCGGTGCAGTCGCGTATGCTGGACGGGACGATGATCATGGCGTACGGGAGCATGGAGCTGTACGAGTTTCTTGTGGAGAACAGCGACGCATACGAGTATGATATGATCCCGTTCCCGGGCAGCGGGGAGAATCATGCGTGGACGGTCTGTATACCGGATGGTTTCCTGGCAGTCAACGCTTCTGCGGGGGAGGAGACGATTGATGCCTGCCACAGGGTCCTGGAGGTTCTGGCGACGGATAAGGGACAGGAAGCGTTTATGGCGGACGGCAGCGAAAGGAAATCTTATCTTGTCGGAGGAATTTCCGAAGAGCCTGAGATGCCGGAGGGTCTGAAGGAGTGCGATGAGGACGGCTATGTGTACCATATCAAGGTGCCGGGCAATGTGATGCGTTTTTTTGGAGAGAAGATGATCAGCGTGCTGGCAGGCAAGGAGGAAATGGCGGAGGCACTTGCGGAAGTGGACGATTATTACTATAATGGGGATGAGGAAATAGATTATGACGTTTCCATTGTCGGGACAGTCGCCGAGGATCTGCAGTATGAAAATTATAATGTGCGTCTTGAAGAGACCGCTCTGGGAAATCTGATCGCGGACGCGGTGCGGGAGGTCACAGGGGCTGATATGGCTTTTGTGAACGGCGGTTCGATCCGCGGCGGCCTCTACGCGGGGGATCTGTACGGCTATGATCTCGAGGAAATCTGTCCGTACGATAACCGGTTGGTTGTGCTGGAGACTGACGGCGATACCATATGGAAGATGCTGGAGAACGGGATTTCTCTGAGGACAAAGATCGAGGGAGTTCCCGGAGGCAGATTTCTGAATCCGTCAGGGCTTTGCTATTCCTTTCAGGAGGAAAATGACAGCGGACCTGCCAAACTGCTCTCGGTTACACTGCCGGACGGCTCGCCCATCGATCCGGATGGCGCCTACACGATTGCGGTCACTGATTATATGGCGGGCCTCAGCGGATATCTGGACAATAACGGAGACGGCTATACGATGCTGAATGTGTTCAGCGATACGGCGCCGAAAGCCCCGAACGTGAAGCTGAAGGAAGAAACCGGAAAGACAATGCAGGATATACTCAGGATCTATTTCCAGAACCATGCGCATGAGGCGGTCGCCTCACAGACAGATGGAAGGATAACGATCAGCAATGAAGATGAATCAGAAGATGAATCATAGAAAATCGCGTAACTTTATCTTTGGGTGTCTGCTGCTTGCGGTGCTGTTTGCGTGCCTTGCCAGCTTTACCTGGATGGGAGAGAAAGCGGAGAAGGTCACGATGGATGCCAGCACCAGGATGAGCACGCTGTACCTGCGTGAGATGACACTGCAGACGATCAGCCACATGGATACCAGTCTGGACAGCCGCTTTTCTGAGATCAGGCTGTTTGCGGAGAATGTTGAAGATTCGGATCTGGCAG
>CANQEC010000255.1 GCA_947594335.1 uncultured Lachnospiraceae bacterium | reverse complement strand
CTGCCCCAGTTTAGTCCCGCAAACCACGGAAACGTCAGCGGCCACACAGCCCCGGCGAAGAAAACAACCAGAGAATATCGGATCGTGGTTGCCATATAAACAGGAAAAACGGCCTGCAGCGGCGCTTTGAGTCCGGTCATGATTGCAAGTACGAAGAACAGTCCCAGAGTCGTTTTGAGAACCTGTGCCTGCCAGGGAGCTTCCACCTTAAAATGGATATAGCGGTCGTCCAGCGCCTTGGCCGCGGCAAGTCCCGCGATGCAGCCGATCAGCTTGTAGGAATTTTTGACGCCGCTGGAAAGGTTCGCTAGGTCGACATCCGCCGGGAACGGATAAAATGTGACAAAAGCCCAGTAAAACAGGGCGATCGCCATGGAGACGGCCAGAACGATCCAAAGGAAGCGGGGATTCTTCTCATTTCTCAGCACAAGAGGACGGACCGTGACCGCAAGAAACAGGGCAATGACGAAGGATACGCCCACATCCAGCGGTGTGTGGCAGCCCAGATACATGCGCGAAAACGGAACCAGGATCATCAGAGCGACGGCGGCGATGCGTACGCAGAGCACTCCGGAAAAACGCCGGGAGGCAGACTGTGCAGCCGCAGACCACAGAGAACTGTCTGGTGCGGAAGAAGAAGTTCGCTCCAGGTTTCGATTGCCGTTCTCCGTGACTGAAGAGCTCCGTTCTGCGTTTCTCCCGCTGTCCGTCAAAGAAGAAATCTGTCCTGTGGATTTCCAGCTGATCATCAGAAGGACGCAGGCTGCGGTGCCGACGATGTTCTGCGTATGTCCGGAGGGAAACGAGTAGCCCGTCGCCGCGGGGAGGGCGCTCTTTACGGCCGTAAAACCCGGATCGAGAATCCAGGGCCGCGGGATCCGAAACCAGAGCTTTAAGAACTGGTTGATTGTGCTGCCCAGGAAACCGACGATCATAATGTAGTATCCGTCGCGCCTGGAAACGCACCAGAAAACAGTAACCGCCACAGCGATGAAGAAAATCTCACTGCCGCAGTAAGTGATCAGGGACATGAAAACCGTCACAAACGGCGTGCGCATGTTTTCCAGAAAACGCAGAAAATTCATGTAAACTCACCCACTTTTTAGAATGAAGAAAGGACGTAAACGTGCAGATTTTACGTCCTTTTTCAATTATCCAGTCCTGTAATCTTGAAAATTCAATAACGTAATCTTTAATGATATCAGCAGCACCTGGCATATAATTCACCTCTCATGATGTGGCCGATAGATCGGCGGGGATAATCGAAAAATGTCTGCTGACGCAGACTCAAATCCCATGGACAAGACCTGCATGCGAGTTATAAATTCAGTATATCACAGCAAAAACGCAAAGTCTATAATTTCCTTCCAAAATCTCATCTGGCAGAAACTCCATAAAGTAAAATGCCCGTTTTTTCATATACTGATACTGGTTCCAAAACAGGCTGCCGCTTTCATTCACAGTGTTGTAAAAAGTTCTGCGGACCGCAGCCGGCATGGAACCAAAAATGGCAGTCCGCGCCCGCGTGCCTGGCGTCATAAAGGACAAATACGGATTATCCGGGATTATGGCAGCAGGCCGCAAAGCGCGGCAGTCAACAAAAGAAGGAGCATTGACTTATGGAAAATCATTGTCTTGCAATTCCATACATTCCCATGCAGCAGTGGGGGCAGATTTATGACCCTGCGCAGGCGCTTGCAGAAGGAACGATCTTCCCGGAACTGAACAAACCCTTTTATATGGCGCCGGAAGGGTGTAATACCACACTTTTTCAAAGCGGGGAGCTGACAGCTTTTTCGCAGATCTGTTTTGCGGCGGCTGACGCCATGCTGTATCTGGATACGCACCCGGACGATATGCAGGCCAGGGAATATTATGAAAATTGTCTCAAAAAGAAAAAGGAACTTATGGAAAGTGCGGACTGCGGATGCTGCAGCGCCGCGCATTATGACTGGGAGAATAAGCCGGTAGTATGGGAAGGAGGAAACTGCTGATGTGGACCTATGAACAGAGATTACAGTATCCGGTAAAGATCACAAAAACATGCCCAAAAACAGCGCAGTATATCATGAGTCAGTACGGCGGGCCGGATGGCGAGATGGCCGCCTCCATGCGGTATCTGTCGCAGCGGTATTCTATGCCGTATAAGCAGGTGGCCGGGCTTCTCACAGACATCGGCACGGAAGAACTGGCCCACATGGAGATTATCTGCGCGATCGTATATCAGCTCACAAGGAACCTGACGATGGAGGAGGCCCGGGCGGCCGGCTTTGACGCTTATTATATCGACCATACAAAAGGAATCTGGCCTGCGGCGGCGGCCGGCGTGCCGTTTAATGCCTGCGAGTTCCAGGTAAAGGGCGACGCAATTACCGATCTTGCCGAGGATATGGCGGCGGAGCAGAAGGCGAGGACGACATACGACAACATCCTTCGCGTCGTGACCGATCCCGAGGTGCGCGACCCGATCAAATTCCTGCGTGCGCGGGAGGTCGTGCATTTTCAGCGGTTCGGTGAGGCTCTGGAACTCGCAAAAAACAGGCTGGACGGAAAAAATTTCTATTACTTCAATCCGGAATTTGATACGGCGTCTGCCGGTCTTTCGTGAGGAAACCAGGAGCCGCGCGCCGCGCGCGGATACCTACAGGTATTTGATCCGCACGCTTTTGGTGTTTGTAAGATATACCATGGAGGCGTAGGTCAGGTCAAATTCCAGTATGCTGCCGACATGGATCCGGTCCTTTACGGACTCCACGTCCAGGATCGTGTGGTCGGAGGAAGCTCCGACCACCTCCACGCCGGCCATGCGCGGCTTCAGATCCGACGGATCGCCGTAATCCACCCGGCCGACCGCGGCCAGGGCTCTGCGGAGGATTCCGCGGTCCGTGTAGGTCTGTATCCGCCCGAAGGCATCCGCCGTCAGTTCCCCGATGGGGAAGCTTGGCTTATCTTTTACTTCGATTATCTCAGCTTTCAGCGTGAAAACATCTCTGTATGCAAAATCCATTTCACAGCCGGAGAAATGGCCGAGCGGAATGCTTTCTCCCAGCCGCAGCAGATTAATGCCGGCAGGCATTGTCTGATCCAGGACCATATGCAGGGAGGAGGAAGCGCCGCCGCAGACATATTCCAGCTTCCGTCCAATCGCTTTTTCCGTCTGCCTGGCGAGAGTCAGCAGATCCCGCATTTTCTCAGGCGTGGCTTTCACGGAGCCGTAGCAGGTCAGATTTGTCCCGATTCCGGCAAGCTCGAGATACGGAAGTTCCTGCTCGGTCAAAAGGGCGGCGTCGATCAGCTCCTGCCTGTCCCAGAAACCCTCGCGAAGATCACCGAGATCGGCCATCAGGATAACCTTGTGGCGCTTTTGGCCTGGCAAAGTCCCCGGTCCGCTTTTGCTGCGGTCTTCTTTTGGCAGGGCTGCTGCCGCACGGGAGGAAATACGTCCGGCAGCTTCGTTCAGCGCGCACAGGACTTCGCGCTCGCTCTGCAGGCTGATGTCCGCGAGCGCCGCCGTCTCGTCCAGCTCTGAGAGCATGGGAACACGCAGCAGCATCAGCGGCGCCCTGATTCCGGCTTTCCGGATGCGCCAGAGCTGCTCGATCCGCGAGGATGCGATATAGCGGCAGCCGCAGTCTTCATATAACCGAACCAGTTCAGGGAGGGCGGTGAACCCTTTTACGACTCCGGCCACCTGAATCCCGGACGCTTTGCAGCGTCCGAGCAGTTCTCTGAGATTATGTTCCAGTTTGGAGAGACTGATTTCCAGGACAGGGTAAGTCTCTTTTTTGATTTCATCCGGATATCCGGATGTCCGGCCAGGGCAATGCTGTTTTGTGCTGTTCATAAAACGTCCTCCTGAAAAAAATCACTGAGAGTTTTATTTTAAGCGTTTTTATATGAAATGGCAACAGGCGGGACAGGATGACCGGCGCCTTCTTAATAATCTCTTAAGAAAAGTAAGCAGTATCTCTTATTTGTTTTTGAAAATCTC
>CANQEC010000254.1 GCA_947594335.1 uncultured Lachnospiraceae bacterium | reverse complement strand
GGAGTGACACGCCTTATGGGAACCTATCTGAATCCGGGAAACGCAGGCTTTCAAACGATCCGCAACAGCCTTTATGTCGACAAGTCCGGCCTGATTTCCTGTATAAATGACACGATCGGAACCGTCGACAAGCTCACCTGTGTCAGCCGTCCCAGAAGATTCGGAAAATCTTTCGCCGCAAAAATGCTGAGCGCATATTATGACAGAAGCTGTGATTCCAGGAATTTATTTCTTGATCTTGAGATTTCCAAAGATCCGTCTTTTGAAAAACACCTGAATAAATATGAAGTACTCTATCTGGATCTTATCTGGTTTATCTCAAATGCACCCGATATCAGCCAGACCATTTCCTGCCTTCATGAAAAAGTAATATCCGAACTAAAAGACACTTTTCCAAATGTAAAGCCATCGGACGTTCTTCCGGAAATGCTTGAATATATTCATAAGCAGACGGGACTCCAGTTTATCATCATCATCGACGAATGGGACGCCTTGTTCCGCGAAGCAAAAGAAAATACTGACCTGCAAAAAGAGTATATCCGCCTGCTGCGCGGCCTGTTCAAAAACAGCCAGACCGACAAAATGATCGCGGCGGCCTATATGACCGGCATCCTTCCGATCAAAAAATATGGAACCCAGTCGGCGATGACCGATTTTAGAGAATACACAATGCTTCAGCCGGGACCGCTGGCCAGATATTCAGGCTTCACCGAGCAGGAAGTTCAGGCTCTCTGCGGCCAGTTTCACATGGATTTCACACAGGCCAGAAAATGGTATGACGGCTATACACTCGGAAAGCTTACGTCCGTTTACAATCCGAATTCCATTATAAGAGCCATGAAGATGCAGGAATATGGTTCCTACTGGACGCAGACAGAGACATATGAATCTCTCCGGATTTATATTGACATGAATGAAGATGGTCTGAAAGAGGCGCTCATTCAGATGCTTGGAGGTTCCAGCTTCCCAATAGATACAGGAACCTTCCAGAATGATATGACCTCGATCAGCAGCAAAGACGATGTCTTTACCCTGCTGGTTCATCTCGGCTATCTTGCTTATGATTCCAGGACAGAATCCGTATTTATTCCCAACGAAGAGATTCGCCGGGAATTTATCCGTTCTGTAAAATTCGGGAAGCATAAGGAGATTGCGCGGATGATCCGCACGTCAGACCAGCTCCTTTGGGACACACTCAGCCTGGCTGAGAGATACCAGGATCAAGAGGCGGAAAATCCAGGCTGAAGCAGATTCCTCCAAATCCAGAACCTGCTCCGGCTCCTGGATACAAGATCCGATCTGCAGCGGCAGATATTTCAGCGGGCGAAACACACTAAACGGGTTTCGCTCGTTGCTGCTGGCATACTCAGATAATTTCCGGACATATCTCTTTCACATTTTGCTTTCACACAGATTCAAATCCCTGTTCTTTTCAGAACCCTGCTTTATTCCCGTCAATCCTAAACGAACGCCGCTGACATTTAAAACTGTAACAAACATGTAAAAAATATCGCATAATTCACACTACCGCTTCCACAAGCACCTTGCCATCCATCAGAAGTTCCTTCACACCGATCTCTTTATTTTTATTAAAGCAAAAACTTAACATATATCCTTTTTTCAGATGATAATACTCCAGATAAGAAGACAATTGCCTTTCTCCTCTCTCGTGATAGGCGTTTCCTCTCCATATTTTCATCTCGATCACATACTGCTCTCCATGATAATCAACTATCACATCGGTTCGTTCTCTGCTTCTTGTTTCCGCTTCCACGTAATAATTTCCAGCTCCATTAATAATCGGTTTCAGATAGAGAAGAAAATACCTCCTCCCCGCATCCTCCAAAAAAGTTTCATCCTGGTCCCCATATAATTCATGAAAATGTATCACAAATTTCTCCAGTACGCGTCTCATATTCAAATGTCCATTTGATATGAACTGATTTCTTGCCTGCAGACCTGCGTCATACTCTTTGCTGTCAACCAGTTCCTCCGACAAAAAGAGATTATACAGTAAAGTCTCAAAAATACGATTGGAAATGACGACATTTCCTCCGCTGTTTTTCACCAGTCCAAACATCTCCGCTTCCTCAATTGACTTATTTAACGGATTATAAGGAATATTTTTTCCGGCAAACAGAAGCTGTTTTAATATCTTTTTAAGTTCCGGATAATCGGACAGCTTATTCACCAGAGACTCAAACAATGTATTTTTTTCTCCCAGCAAAAATTTTACTGCTTCCAGAAATCCTTCTCTTGTCCACGCGCTGCCTTTATCAGGAAATTCCCTTGTCCCTGCGACTCTTTCATCCATCAGTTTGCAGAGACGTGAAACCAGATAAGGATACCCCGACGAATAATCAAAAATCAGATCCGCCATGCTCTCAACATTCATCCCCGTATGATAATCTTCCTCATAACAGGAAAGCATTCCCGCGATATCTGCCGCGGAAAAACTCATATCGATCAAGAAATCTGCCGCAATATTCCACGGACTGTTAGCCCTGTGATCCTCATCCGGGCGAAACTTACGTCTTATATTTTTTATATCATATACGCTGGCAAGGATCACTGACTGGAATGTAGACGCTTTCCTGCGTTTGATATAATATCCCCGCAGCTGTGCCAGAAAATCCAGAAATACCTGATTATTCGCTGCATTATCCACTTCATCAATTATAAGTACAAGCTTCTTTTCCGACTGGCCGCACCACAGACTTAACACCTTAAACAACAATGGAAGTGATCTTTTTTTAGCCGTCCCCTCCGCATATGACGTAATAAGCTCCTCGATATTTTCTGGGATTTCCTGCACATTATCCAGAATTTCTCTCGAAAAAGCTGTTACAAACTCCTTCTCACTTTCAAAATCCGCTTCACTCATCAGCTGAAAATCCAGGCTGATCACCAGATACTCATCTTTCAGGAATTCACCCAGAGCCTGTATTGTCGTCGTCTTTCCATACTGCCGGGCACGATTAATGGTGAAATATTGTCCACGGTCCACCATCTCTTTTATTTTAAAAAGGCGATCCGTTATATCAACCATGTAATGCAGTTCCGGCTGGCAATCGGCATTTACATTGAAAATTTTTGGCATTTCTCCCCTCCTGGTCAGCAACCTTACAAAAAATTAACGGTGTTTATTATCATATTGTATGACTTCGCTCCTGAAAAGTCAATAGTCTCTATTTAACCAAAAACAGGCAGCGTCTCTGGCGCTATCCCCCCGTTCCTGCCAGTGGGAAATTTCCGAAATCAGAGAAGACCATTTCCTGACACAGGCAGACAGACAGTCAGTAAAGAGCCGCCAACCTGTCATCTTTTTTCACAGCTTTTCATACACTTTCCATAAGAATCTCCTTCGGAGTCATCCTTTATGCGTCATTTATCCCGCTGCAAAAAACTGATCCTGGCAGCCGCTCTCCTGACTGCCGCCTTGCTGACTGCCTCCGTCCGCTTCGGCCTGCCCGTCCCGGGACGCAGCCAGTTTGAAAATTTTCTCACAAAAACTCATCTGTTTGAAGCTATTCTCCCGGAAAGCCGCCGCTTTGACAATTTCACCAGGGACGTTTTTCGCGCGGAGCTTGCCGGAAACACGTTAAACATGCATTACACAATAGCCGACACCAAAGCCTGCGGTCTGGACAAGGCTGAAGTCACTCTGGGGAATCCGGGGCTCGACGGCAAAAAACAGTATTTCTCGTCACTCGAAAATTATCTGACCACCCTGCAAAAATTTGACCGCGGCAAACTCACGCAAAAGCAGCGCCTTACATACGATATTTTCATGGATTACCTTCAGACCGAACTGGAAGCCGCCGATCTGATCCTGTATGAAGAGCCGCTGGGGCCAACGCTCGGCGCGCAGGCGCAGCTTCCCATTCTTCTGGCCGAATATCCCTTCCGCACTAAGAAAGATATTGAGGATTATCTCACCCTGCTTACCAGGATTCCGGATTACTTTCAGGCTATTCTTTCGTTTGAAAACAC
>CANQEC010000253.1 GCA_947594335.1 uncultured Lachnospiraceae bacterium | reverse complement strand
GAATTTCGGAATGTATCGTTTACATACAGCAAAAAGAAAGAACCTGTTCTCAGGGATGTCAGCCTGAAAATCGCTCCCGGCTCTTTTGTCGGCATCGTCGGCTCGACCGGAAGCGGCAAGACCTCCCTGATCTCCCTGATCCCGCGGCTGTACGACGCCTCCGGCGGGACGGTTCTCGTGGACGGGACCGATGTGCGGGATCTTCCGCTCGCAAAACTGCGCGACAGTGTGGCGGTGGTTCTCCAGAAGAATACGCTGTTCTCCGGTTCCATCGCCGAAAACCTGCGCTGGGGAAATGAAAAGGCCGGCCCCGCCGAACTGCAGTGGGCCTGCCGGATCGCCTATGCGGAGGAATTTATCCGCAGGTTCCCTGAAAAATATGAGACGGACCTTGAGCAGGGCGGCGCGAACCTGTCCGGCGGGCAGCGTCAGAGGCTCTGCATCGCAAGAGCCCTTCTGAAGCATCCGAAGATTCTGATCCTGGACGATTCGACCAGCGCGGTTGACATGGCGACGGATGCCGGGATCCGGAGAGCGCTCGCAAAAGAACTTCCGGGCATGACAAAAATCATCATCGCGCAGAGGATCGGTTCGGTGATGGAAGCCGACCAGATCATCGTCATGAATGAAGGGCGGATTGAAGATGCGGGCACCCATGAAGAACTGCTTGACCGCTGCGTCACATATCAGGAAATTTATTATTCCCAGAAAGATGAAGAGCAGCCCGCCTGACATAAACCAGGCACCCGGTCTTTGCTCCGGGCGGCGCCGGAATATGCGCCTTTGGATATCTGTTTCGCCTGATGTCCGGGTACATACGCCATCCGGCGCATTCCTGACAAAAACAAAAAAGGAGGTCCGAATATGGATCAGGAACGTGCGGCACGCCTGCAGAAAAAATATGGATACGCTTCCGGCGGCACCGATAAAAAGGTGCTGTCGGTCGGAAATTTTGGCGGCGCAAACCGCGGCCGCGCGATGCGGGCGCAGGGCAGGCCGAAAGACACCAGAAAAACGCTGGCACGGCTGATCAGATATCTCTCCGGAGAGAAAAAGCTGATCATCCTGGCCTTTGCCACCGTAATCATCCACAACATCTTCTCACTGACAGCATCCTATATGCTGCGTCCGATCATCAACCGTTTCATCTACTATGATCCGGCGGCTGACGATATCCTCGCGAGAACCGCCGGACTTCTTCGGGCGCTGCTGATTCTGGCTGCCGTGTACGGAACGGCGGTCTTCGCCCAGTGGCTCCAGCAAAGACTTATGCTCCAGGTATCGCAGAGATCGCTTCTGCGCATGAGAAAAGAGCTGTTCGGCAAGCTGCAGATGCTGCCCATCAGCTATTTTGACAACAACACAACCGGCGATATCATGAGCCGGTTCACAAATGACGTGGACGCCGTCGGAGAGATGCTGAACACCACCTTTGTCCAGATCATTTCCGGTGTGATCACGATCACCGGTACGGTCTTTCTCATGCTCTATACGAACGTAATCCTTGGCCTGATGACGATCCTGATGATGCCGGTTCTGACTCTGCTCAGCCGCCTGATCATCCGCAGGGGCCGGAAGGCCTACTCCGCCCAGCAGAAAAATCTCGGGCTTCTGAACGGCTTCGCTCAGGAAATGATCACCGGTCAGAAGGTCATAAAGGTTTTCAATCATGAGGAGCAGGCGACAGAGGAATTTGACTATCTCAATGAAGAGCTGATGCGCGCACAGATCAGGGCGCAGTTTCAGTCCAGTATTATGGGCCCGGTAACGCACCAGCTCTGCAACGCCGGTTACGCGCTGACCGCCTGCGTCGGCGCAATCCTCGTCATCGCAAAAGGCTTCGACCTCGGCGGACTGACCGTGTCGATCAACTACACCAGACAGTTCAACCGTCCGATCAACGAGATTTCAATGCAGATGAACAACGTATTCTCGGCTCTTGCCGGCGCGGAGCGGGTTTTTCAGGTGATGGATCAGCCTCCCGAACAGGAGACGCAGCAGACGGTTCCCCTTACGCATATCGACGGACATATCGTCGTCAGCCATGTAAATTTCGGCTATACTCCCGATACCGCCGTGCTGCACGACATTTCCCTGTACGCGAAACCCGGTCAGAAGATCGCCTTTGTCGGCTCCACAGGCGCGGGCAAGACAACCGTGACCAATCTGCTCTCGCGGTTCTATGATATTCAGTCCGGCTCGATCACCATCGACGGCATCCCGATCGACCAGATCGACCGGAGATTTCTCAGAAGCAATATCGCGATGGTTCTTCAGGATACGCATCTGTTCACAGGAACCGTCCGCGAAAATATCCGGTACGGCCGGCTTGACGCGACGGACGGAGAAGTCGAGCAGGCCGCGAAAATCGCCTCCGCCCACACGTTTATCATGAATCTGGAACATGGCTACGACACGGTTCTCGAGCAGGACGGCGGAAACCTGTCCCAGGGACAGCGCCAGCTGCTCAATATCGCGCGGGCCGCCATCTCAAAAGCGCCGATCCTGATTCTCGACGAGGCGACCAGCTCCGTCGATACGAGGACAGAACGCCACATCGAGGAAGGCATGGACGCCATTATGAAAAACCGTACGACCTTTGTGATCGCGCACCGGCTTTCGACCGTCCGCAAATCAAACGCGATCATGGTTCTGGAAAACGGCAGGATCGTGGAACGCGGAACCCATGAGGAGCTGCTTGAGCAGAACGGACGGTACGCGGATCTGTATCACGAAATCATTCAGCTGGAATAAAAGGCACCGCCGGATTACAGTTCACACCTTCACTGTCCCGCTCATATGGACCTATCGTCTCCTATACAGGATCAGTCTGGCAGGCCTGCTGCCTGTTCCTGTAGGGAGACTGGACCTTCTCAGTAAAATACCGGATAAACTCCTTCACTGCGAACGACGTATATTTCCGCCGGGGCAAAAGTATGTAAAACTGTCTTGCCGCCAGCTCCGATTTCAGCTTGTAATAGCAGAGATGATCGTACTCCGCTGTCACCAGCCGGTCGCTGACAAAGGTTGCAGCCATCGCGTGGTCGGCCAGATGAAAAGCCGTGGCAAGCTGCGCCAGCTCCATCTTAACTCTGGGCTCAAATCCTGCCTCCTCGAATAATTTCCGACTGCGGTCATGCAGATTATTCCCTTTAGATAAAAGCAAAAATTCCACATTTCTGAAATGATCCAAACTTACCAGAGGACAGTTCTCTCTGTTCAGGACTCCCCCTAAAATATCTCTGGCTGACAACGCCGCTGACGACAGTTTATCATTAACCGGATCATCCTTTGGTACAGCCAGTATGACCTGGTCATAAAAAGCCGGATATCGCTCAAAATTCATCAGAAATTCCGGATCGCAGTTGAACGTCAGATCCAGTTCACGTTCTGACAGCATTCCGGCCAGTTCTGCGGAACTTGCCTCCACAAGCTGCAGGCGGATTCCCGGATATTTTCGGTTAAAACCAGTGAGAATCTCCGGAAGAATATACGCATTCAGATAATGGGAACCTCCGATACGGATACTGCCGCTGTTCAGTTTTCTGATATCTTCCATCTGCTGCTCCATTTCCTGCTCCAGGTACAAAGTCTGCCGGACTGTTTCAATGTAGATCTCCCCTGCCGCGGTCAAAGTGAGCGGTCTTGTACCGCGATCAAACAGAGGCATCCCCAAAGCGCTCTCGATCTTCTGAATCGAAATGCTCAGGGCCGGCTGCGTGATATACAGATGCTCTGCCGCCTTCGATATGCTTCCGTCCAGATACACCTGATAGACATATTTCATCTCCTGCTGCATATTTTTCTCCTTCTCAGACTGCGCCGCGCACGGGAAACCTGCCGCACAAAAAATCCCCTGAATTTCCCTGTATCTTCTGATGCTGCGAACCTTGATTCCTGTCACGCAAAAGCGCCATAATATAAGTTATATTTATGTTTACATTTATTCTATAAATTTGATTATATAATAAAATCGTATTATAGTAAAGACAGAAATACAAAAA
>CANQEC010000252.1 GCA_947594335.1 uncultured Lachnospiraceae bacterium | reverse complement strand
AATACAATCTGGAACCGCGGCAGATCGAGACGATTCTCGCCCGCGCGGTTGAACGGAAGGGAGAATGCACGCAGGAAGCGGAAGACGCGTTTGGCAGGATGCAAAGAGACTGCGGAGGATATCCCGGAGCCGGGCTGGAATTTTATGGAGCCTGGATGGATGTAAGCGGTCCGGAGAGTTTCCCGAGTCTGATCGACGCCGTGCAGTCCTGCAGGCTTGAGCAGGAGGTCCAGAAAAAGATCTTTAAAATGCTGGATGAAAGAATTTCGCTGGAAACGGCGATGAAGGGCGGCGTGCTTCTGAAAAAGATGGACGACTGGGGACGCACGTTTTCCGGAAGGCTCAGATCAAAATCCGGGATGCTGATTGAGATTTACCGGAGGCTGGAACAGACAAACACGGAGGAAGAAGCGCTGTGCCTGCTGGAACGGTACACGACGCAGCCGCTGTATGAGGACGAGGAATTTTTTGAGAGCGAGTATTTCAGAAAGCTTTCCTGGTCTGCCGGAAGATTTTACTCCGGCTATGTGAACCTGGCGATGCTTGGCCTGTTCAGGACACGCGACGACCGCGCGATGAGAAAATATGTGGACTGCTACGTTGACACGCTCCTTGGCGGAGAAAAGGGCAGGGGACTGGCAAAGGCCATGATAAGCCTCTGCTATACGATAAAAATTGAGCTGAAGGTAAACGGCGTAAACGGGGAATACGCGGACAGAGCCTGCGAATTTCTGCGGGTTTCGTTCGAGGAGGTTCTCCCGGATTATTACAAACCAGGACTGTACGACGAGGTCAGAAAAACAGGCGGCATCGACAGACGTGTGGCGGAATACCTGTTTGACCTTCTGGATCAGGCGGAGGAAAAGAGAAGGTCGGAGGGCGGCCTGAAGAACCTGTTTAAGAAGGGCAAAGAAGGACTGGGGAATCTGTTTGGAAAGAGAGGATGAAAAGCTATGGCAGACGAGAGGCAGAAGCTTACGCCTGAGCAGTATGAGAAGGCGTGCGAGAAGACGCGGGAAATGTATGACTATGATAACCTGAGCGATGCGGGCAAGAAAAAAGTTGACGATATGATTGACAGCTCTTTTGAAAAGGTGGAGAAACCGGAAAATACCGATGCGGATGATTCCGATGTCCAGGACAACGATGGGCCGGAGAGAGGAAAAAATGGAAAAGATCGCGAGGATGACGATGATGATATCCGGTGGTGATCGCGCGTATTGTCCCGCTTATTTTCCTGCGGGCCGTCAGGCTTTTGAGGGAACTTTCATAAAAACGAGGTGAGTTTTAATGCCAGGCACAGGCACATCAAGACCAGCAAGAAAACCGGTCAGATCAGGCGGCACGGGGACGACTCTGCCGACGGGGGGAAGTTCTGTTCCGACGCCGACGGGGGGCGGCGGCGCTCTGCCGGCCCCGGTGAACGGAAACAAACAGCAGCAGCAGGCGAAAAAGCTTATGATGGACGCTTCCCAGCAGGCTGCCCTGCGCAGCAGCCTGCGGTTCGCGGGGCTGTATCTGAACAGCCGTCATCTGGAGATGCTTTCACCGCCCACCGGCGCGGGCAGCCTTTATCACTGTGAGCTGGAGGGTGCGGTTTCGGGGGGAATAAACGGAATCACGGTATACCGTATCACAAAACTGATGTATAATGAGAACGAGGATTCCTTTGAAAAGCTCTCCAGCCTTTACGCGGCTTTAAACAGCTACGGGGCAATTGTGGCGCTGGTCTTGAAAAGCGACGGGGAACGCACGGAGCTTTACCTGTGTACCAATACATCCGGGAAGGACGTGATCGCCGGGGATCTGCTGGAAGGCAATCTGCGGGGACAGTTTTCCGGGTGTGAGTTTCAGAGACTTGACGACGCGGTGCAGAAAAAGGCGCTTCTGGATTCGTTCGCGGACGTGACAAAGGGCAGCAGGACGATCCGTTCGCTCAGCATGATCCCAAGCCGCAGAGAAGATGAGAAGCAGCGCGGCCGGGAATTCAGCGCGCAGGGTTATGAGAAATTTATCGAGGCCATGAACGGCAGGAGCTATATACTTGCGGTGATTTCCCAGCCCGTGTCGCCGGACGCGATGGACGAGTGCAGGGAAGGGCTGGAAGATCTGTATACGAACCTGACCCCGTACGCGAAAGAGCAGGTATCCTACGGCGAGAATGAGTCGGATTCCGTGAGCTATTCCATTTCCAGCAGCGTGAACGATTCGGTCAGCCGTTCCATATCAAAATCCTTCGGAACCTCGCATACCTCCAGTATTTCCTCCGGGAAAAGCTCCAACAGCGGAAAGGGCTATGAGTTTCTGGGCATTCATTTTAATGACGGGAAGGGAAATACGACGGGAACCACGGATTCCAGAGGAAGCAACACCGGAACCAGCAGCGGGCAGACGAGCACAAGCGGGACCGGGACCACGGACGGGCAGACCTCCGGGACGACGACAGGCTCCACCAGAACGCTGACGATGAGCAGGGAAAACAAGGCGGTAGGAAATCTTCTGCAGAAGATTGACGAGCATATCCGGCGCATCAATTTAAGTCAGACGTTCGGCATGTGGAACAGCGCCTGCTATATCATTGCCGACGACGTGCCGACCGTGACGATCGGGACGAGCACGCTGGCGTCGCTCTTTTCCGGGGATTCGGTTGCCGCCCCGCGGGCATACTGCAACCAGTGGGATGCCACATGCCCGGCGATGCGGGACGGGGTGCTCTCCTTTCTGCAGCATCTGCAGCATCCGAAGATCCGGCTGGAGATGTACGATAAGACGGCGGCCGCTTCCGGGGTTTTAAAGCCGGTGGATACCCAGATCGTCACGCCGGCCATGCTGATAAGCGGCAAGGAGATCCCGACGATCATGGGACTTCCGAGGAAATCGGTTCCCGGGATCACGGTGGACAGCATGGCGGAATTCGGGCGGAATATCCCGGATGCCTGGAGGGCGCAGGTGCGGCGGCCTGTTAAATTCGGCACGATCCAGCATATGGGACAGCCGGAAAAAACGGGGACGCAGACCTGGCTGGATCTGGACGCGTTTGCCTCCCACATGTTTATCTGCGGGGCATCCGGATCCGGAAAAAGCAATACGACCTACAATCTGCTGCAGGAACTGATTACCAACAAGATTCCGTTCCTTGTGATCGAACCGGCCAAGGGAGAGTACAAGATTGAGTTCGGAGGCCTTCCGGGGGTTAATATTTTTACGGCGGATGAGACGCCTTACCGGCAGCTTCAGATTAATCCGTTTGAGTTTAACCCGAGCATCCATATTCTGGAGCATCTGGACAACCTGGTGCAGGTGATCAGCGCGTGCTGGCCTTTGTACGGGGCCATGCCGGGAATTTTAAAGCAGGCGTTTGAAAAAGCCTATATTGACCACGGCTGGGACCTGAAGCATTCGGAGCGGCTGGCTGTGCGGGGATCTAAATTTCCGGTATTTCAGGATCTGATCACGGCGCTGAACAGGATCATTGACGTCTCTCCTTATTCCGCGCAGACGAAGGGCGACTACAGAGGAGCGCTTGTGAACCGGGTTTCCTCGCTGTGCAACGGCTTTGAGGGGCAGATTTTCGGGAGCAGCATCGGGATTCCCGAGCGGACCCTGTTTAACAGCAATGCGGTTGTTGATCTGAGCAGTATCGGATCGGATGAGACCAGATCCATGATCATGGGAATCCTGATCATCAAACTCCGGGAGTACCGGAAATCGGTCGCTTCCGCGCCGAACAGCAGACTGATGCATGTCACGGTTCTCGAAGAAGCGCACAACATCCTTAAGAGGTGTTCGCAGGAGACCGGCGTGGAGAGCGGGAACGTGCAGGGAGCGGCTGTCGGAAGCCTGTGCCGGTGTATCGCGGAAATGCGAAGCGCGGGGGAAGGCTTCATGATCATTGACCAGTCCCCGGGCGCGGTTGATGAAGCGGCGATCAAAAACACGGCGATCAAGATCGTCATGCGTCTGCCGTCAAAGGATGACTGTGAAGCCATGGGAACAGCCCTGAGC
>CANQEC010000251.1 GCA_947594335.1 uncultured Lachnospiraceae bacterium | reverse complement strand
AGCGGTATCGTCTGCACGATGCCGACCGCGAAACCGATCAGACAGCCGATAAACGTGCCGACGACCGCTATGATCATCGTATTGATGGCTCCGTTTATATAAGACATGCCGTTCCGGTTCAGAATATACACAATTCTCCCAAAAAAATCCTGGGGCACTCTGCTCGCTCCTTCCTAAACTTTCATGCCGGGAATACCCGGTACTGCCATGAAAAAGCCCGCGGGGCGCTTCGTGATTTCGCACTCCCACACCCCTGCCCATATTCGCGCGCGGGCTCTGAACTTATCTTACTCCGTCACGGCCTCCGTCTCAGCCTCGGCTCCTTCCGCGTCCGCAAGCGGCTGCACCGCGATCGCCGCGTTCATCATTTCCTCGTAATCCTCGACCGTCATTTTTTCAAGAACGCTGTCAATCGCTTCTTTCAGCTCGGTATTGCCCTTCTGCATCGAGATGCCGATATTGATTTCCTCATCAGATACCTCAAACTCTCCCTCCGTGCCGGAGAAGTCAAGCAGCTTAAAATCCGGGTAAGCCACGAGCGCCGCCATGCCGGTCGGCATATCCGTCACAACGATATCGCACTTGTCCGCCTCGAGCGCCACAAGCATAGCCGGCGCCGACTCCTGTGCCGGAAGAATGTTCGCGTCCGGAATCTGCGGCAGGCAGACGTCATACCAGACCGTAGCCTGCTGCGACGTACAGGAAGCTCCCGCCAGATCCTCAACACTTTCCGCGTCCGCGTAGTCGCTGTCCGCCTTCGTCAGCGTGATGATTGACGCGTAATAATATGGAATCGAGAAATCGACAACCTCAAGCCTCTCTGATGTGATCGACTGTCCCGCGATCACGCAGTCCACCTTTCCGGACACAACCGCAGGCACAAGGGAATCCCAGTCCAGCTTGACGATCTCAAGATCGTAGCCAAGCTCCTCACAGATATGCTGCGCCATCATGACATCATAGCCGTACGCATATTCCGAACTGTCTGCGATCGGCTCCGCGCCGTTCTCATCCGTCGGCTGCGTCCAGTTGTACGGGGCATAGCCGCATTCCATGGCCACACGCAGCGTTTTTTTCTCCTCCGCGTTTACCGTGCTTCCCAGCGCCGCAAGCAAAGCTGCCGCACAGATCATTCCTGCTGCAATTTTCTTGTTTTTCATTTAAATTTCTCCTCCTTTTCTGATATTTCCCGACAAATCCTTGCTTTTTTCTGCTAATACATCGTTGTATTAAAGTGTTTTGACAGGCAATAAGGAACAAAAAAGCCCCCAAGGAGCCTCTTTGTTCCTTACAGTTAAAACGACTATACCACAGAATTTTACAAAATACAAAAACTTTTTTCAAATTACGCAAATTTTTGCCGTTTTTTGGGATTTCCGCGCCGGAGAACCTCCGCGACCCTGTCTCCTCTTTTCACCGGGACTTCTCCGTTCTCATCCCGCGCCTCATACAGACGCCTGCTGATCCGGGCGCTTTCTTTTGTAAGAAGCAGTAGGATCGTCGATCCGCCAAATTCGAAATATCCTTTTTCCTGCCCGGCGCGCACAAGGGTAAAATCCCCCGGTTTCCCCGCGTTCGTGATCTTTCCGACCAGCAAAGCTCCGATCTCCATCTGCACGATTTTTCCGAACTCCTTTGACCAGAGCACTTCGTATTCCCGGCTGTTCTGCGCATAAACGGGAACCGTCCGCGTCGCGACCGGGCGGACACAGTGCAGCACGCCGCCAATCTTTCTGTGACAGAGAACCTGCCCCGCCGCGGCGTAGCCGTACCGGTGATAATTGGCCGGCGTCAGGCGAAAGACAAACGCCGTGCCGTCCTCAAACTCCGCGGCCAGCTGTCCGTCCCCCAGCAGATCCTCCAGCGAAAATTTCGTGTGCTTGATATCAAAGATCACATCCTTTCGGATTCTGATAAACGACAGAAAGCCGTCACACGGGCTGAGCAGCCATCCGGACCGCGGGCAGGAAGCTTCCTTTGTCCGTCTCCTCGTAAAAAAGGCATTAAAAGAGGGAAATCCCCCCGCGGGGATTTCCACATCGATCATATCGATCCTGTTTTTCCGTATGTAATATGGCACAAACCGCCCTGAGAGCCCTGAATCAAGAACAGCCCCCGCCAGCCTGGAAATTTCCGGCCGGACCAGCAGCTTCAGGACCATCCTTCCGGGTATTGTCCGGTACAGAAAACGAAGCGCCAAAGAATCTTTCATACAAAACCTCCGCAAGCTCAGTCAAGATGATGCCAGATCGCAAGCGCGATAACGCACAGCTTTCCGATCATATCCGGTTTTTTGATCTTAACCGGGGTGAGGAATCCCATCCCCATGATCAGCAGCAGAATCGGAAACCAGAGCATGCTTTTGCACACGCCGTACACATGAAGCGCATAGACAAGCGGCAGCATGATGGCGACCGTCGTCACCGGCACGCCGAGATAGCTCTTGCGCCTCTCCGCCGTCTCCTTCTGTCTGTCCTCCTCCAGCACATTGAAATACGCCAGGCGGATCAGCGCGCAGAGTACATAGAACGTGGCAATGATCTCAACGGGCATCGTCCTTCCCGAAATAACGCAGACAAAGATCCCGGGCAGAACCCCGAAGCTGATCAGATCGCTCAGAGAATCGATCTGTATCCCGAACCTCTTTTCCCTCTCATTCCTCTCCTTTGTGGAGGCCACCGCCCCGTCGAACATATCGCAGATGCCCGCGAGCATCAGGCAGATAACAGATCTTTTGTAGTCCTGCGAGATCACCCGCAGGATACCGCAGAACGCAAAGATCATCCCGCAGTATGTCAATACAACCGTATAATCATAATATCCAAGCGGTTTTCTCTTCATTGTCTCTCCCCATTCTTATTTTATCAGCCCAAATCCAATGCAGTACGCGAGGATGCACCACGGCTTGCCCAATATGATGATCCACAGGAATTTTTTGCTGTTCATTTTTACGAGACCCGAAAAATAACACAGAAAATCATCCGGAAACAGCGGCAGGATCGTTGACGCAAACAAAAAGGCATCGTATGACCGGCTTTTCCTGATCCTCCTGCTCCATTTTTCATACTGTTTCCGCGAAAACATTGTCAGTATAATATCTTCCCCGTATTTTTTCCCAAGATAGTAGGCGATAACA
Organism: uncultured Lachnospiraceae bacterium; assembly: GCA_947594335.1. Taxonomy (GTDB): domain Bacteria; phylum Bacillota; class Clostridia; order Lachnospirales; family Lachnospiraceae; genus Choladousia. The sequence continues at coordinate 941 of CANQEC010000251.1, read as the reverse complement.
GATCCGACGCTGATCCCGATATAGTTGCACAGGAAACTGCCCCACCATCCGAACATAAGAGAACCCGCCGCGCATCCGAACATTCCCGGCAGCACCGGGACGATCACCTGAATGATCTGGAACAAAGTCAGCGCCAGCGGGGCAAACACGCCAAATCCTTTTATATAATCCCGCAGTGCCTCAACTGAATCAAATTTTTTATTTAAACATAATTTTATCACAATTACAGCAATCAGAACAACCCCTGCCGCAGCCCAAATTTTAATTTTTCTGTTTTTTAATAAAGTTGTCATTTCACCTCTGTTTTGTGATTACCTGGATTTACATGTTTTTGAAATTTTGCCTTCTCCGCCATGTGACCCGAATCCCGCTCAGATTTTCCGGACCCTTTATCCAAAACCTTTCAGCCTGCGGGCAATCCGGGACACAATCCTCTCATACAGCTTCGCGAAGCCGCTCTTTTTCACAAAGTAATAAGCCGCTTCCGCAAGCGCCGTTCCGCCGAGTACATCAATCGGAACATGCTGCTTTGTCGTAAGTGTCGATACGCACACCATCAGGGAAAAAACCAGGGAAAAGCATTTGTACCAGCCCGGAACAGCTTTGTTCTTTCGGACCGCGATAAAACAGAACCAGCTTGTCAGACAGTGGATTGACGGAAACAGATTATCGGGAGCATCCAGCCGGTATACCAGACGCATGAGCGCGGGCCAGATGCCGTCTCCTTCCACCACAGGCCGCATATTCGTCGTCGGAAACGCAATAAAACAGAACAGGCAGACAAATTTCGCAAAAATGTCCGCGCTGACAAAACGAAAAGCTTCCTCTTTTTCCTGCCTGCATCCGATCACATAATTCACGATCCAGAACAGATAACAGCCAAGATATATCACGACCGTCCACGGCAGAAACGGGATCCGCGCGTCAAGCCGGCCTCCGAG
>CANQEC010000250.1 GCA_947594335.1 uncultured Lachnospiraceae bacterium | reverse complement strand
AATGAAGGAGGCAGCATTTATGGGTGGATTTTTCGCAGTCGCTTCAAAGGAGTCCTGCGTACTTGACCTGTTTTTTGGAACTGATTACCACTCCCATCTCGGTACGCGGCGCGCCGGTATGGCAGTCCATGGAAAAAAAGGCTTTGACCGTGCCATTCACAATATCCAGAATTCTCCGTTCAGAACAAAATTTGAGCGGGATGCCGAGGAACTGGAGGGAAATCTCGGCATCGGATGTATCTCCGATTTTGAGCCGCAGCCGCTTCTCGTCAACTCCCATCTCGGGAGCTTCGCGATCACTACGGTCGGAAAGATCAACAACGCGGAACAGCTGGTAGATGAGTGTTTTAAATTCGGACATACCCATTTCCTTGAAATGAGCGGAGGAACGATCAACCCGACGGAGATCACCGCCGCGCTGATCAACCAGAAATCTTCGATTGTCGAAGGACTGCGCTACGTTCAGGAGCGCGTTGACGGCTCCCTGACCGTCCTGCTGCTGACCCCGACGGGCATTTATGCGGCCCGCGACCGTCTCGGCAGAACCCCCGTCATCATCGGCCGCAAGGAAAACGCTTTCTGCGCTTCTTTTGAGAGCTTTGCCTACCTGAATCTTGGATATGAGGATTATAAAGAGCTGGGGCCCGGCGAGATCGTATTCATAACTCCGGAAGGAGCTGAGACGGTCGGCGAGCCCGGAACAGAGATGAAGATCTGCTCTTTCCTCTGGGTCTACTACGGATACCCGACTTCCTGCTACGAGGGCGTCAACGTCGAGGCCATGCGCTATGAGTGCGGCCGCCTGCTGGCCAGGCGCGACAACGTTCATCCCGACAGTGTTGCCGGCGTTCCGGATTCCGGCACCGCACACGCGATCGGCTATTCGAACGAGTCCAGGATCCCGTTCGCGAGGCCGTTCATCAAGTACACGCCGACCTGGCCGCGTTCTTTCATGCCGGTCAATCAGGAGCAGAGAAACCTGATTGCGCGCATGAAGCTGATCCCGGTTCACAAACTGATCAAGGGCAAACACCTGCTTCTGATCGACGACTCCATCGTGCGCGGCACGCAGCTCCGCGAGACGACGGAATTCCTGTACCAGAGCGGCGCCAAAGAAGTTCACATCCGTCCGGCCTGTCCGCCGATCATGTTCGGATGCAAGTACCTGAACTTCTCTCGTTCCACCTCCGATCTTGACCTGATCGCGCGCCGCGTGATCCTGAAGCGCGAGGGGGAACCCTCAAAAGAACTGCTCGAAGACTACGCGGATCCCGACAGCCGGAACTATCAGGAGATGGTCGAGGATATCCGCAAAGAACTGAATTTCACGACGCTGCGGTACCACCGGCTCGACGACATGATCCAGTCGATCGGAATCTCGCCGTGCAGGCTGTGTACCTACTGCTGGAACGGGAAAGAGTAAGCAGACATATGCAGGCATGTGATGCCAAATAATGCCGCCCGTATCAAAGGTTCAGGGGATATTTTTTGAAGGTTTTTCCCAATCCTCTTTGATACCGGGCGGCTGTTTTCTGAAAGCTCTGTTTTATTTTGCGCCTCAGACTGACCCTGGCACCGCCATCCGGCGGAAACGCTTATAGCGCTGATTCAAAATTTCCTCCGGCGTCATCGCGTCATACCGCTCCAGAAAGTTCAGGATTTCCTGCTTCATGTACCCGGCAAGCTCATCCATATGCTCCCGGTCAGCCGCCTCCGTCTCCGGTATGACTTTCTCCACAATCCCCGCCCTGCAGAGCTCATCCGCAGTGATCTTCATGACTTCTGCCGCCTCCGCCGCACGCTTTCCGTCCTTCCAGAGGATCGCGGCAAAGCCTTCCGGCGAGAGAACAGAGTAAATTGAATTTTCCAGCATCCAGACTTCGTTCGCGACGCCAAGCGCAAGCGCTCCCCCGGAACCGCCTTCTCCGATCACAATCGCAAGAACAGGAACACGCAGTCCTGCCATCTCAAACAAATTCCGGGCAATCGCCTCACCCTGCCCGCGCTCCTCCGCGTCGACTCCGCAGAACGCTCCAGGTGTATCAATAAAAAGAATGACCGGCCGGCCGAATTTATCCGCCTGCTTCATCAGGCGAAGCGCCTTACGGTATCCCTCCGGCTTCATCATTCCAAAATTCCGGTGTCTGTTCTCCTTCGTGCTGCGCCCTTTTTGCTGTCCGATCACGGTCACATACCGCTTCCCGATTCCGGCAATCCCTCCGATCACCGCCCGGTCGTCCCCGAAAAGCCGGTCGCCGCGCAGTTCCATAAAACCGTCGAATATCTTCGCAATATAATCCGAAGTATGCGGGCGTTTCTCTTCGCGCGCTGTCTGTACACGGTTCCAGGCTGTCCTGTTCTGTTCCATTTTCTGCTCCATAATTTTTGTCTTGCCTTCCCTGTAATGCTCTGTTTTTCACCGGCACGAGCAGCTCTGCAGCAGCACTCCCAGCGTCGTCCGCATCTGCTCCCGCCTGACGATCCGGTCCACGAAACCATGCTTCTGCAGAAATTCCGCGCTCTGAAAACCTTCCGGGAGCTTCTGTCCGATCGTCTGCCGGATCACACGCGCCCCGGCAAATCCGATCAGCGCGCCCGGCTCCGCAAGAATCACGTCCCCAAGCATCGCAAAACTCGCGGTCACGCCGCCTGTCGTCGGATCGGTCAGCACGGAAACATACAGCAGTCCTGCCTCATCGTGGCGCTTCAGAGCCTGCGAGGTTTTCGCCATCTGCATCAGAGAAAAAATCCCTTCCTGCATCCGCGCACCGCCGGAACAGCAGAACAGGATCACCGGCAGACGCTCCGCCGTGGCGCGTTCCACCATCCTTGTAATCTTCTCCCCGACCGCGGTGCCCATGCTTCCCATGATAAAATCCGGCGACATCACACCAAGCGCGGTCCTGCTGCCGCGGATCAGCGCCTGCCCCGTAACGACGGCCTCTGTCAGTCCGGTCTTTTCCCTCATATCCTGCAGCTTATCCTTATAACCGGGAAAAGCAAGCGGATCATCTCCCGTCAGCTCCCGGTCCCACTCTTCAAAGGAATCCTTATCTGTCAGCATCCGGATCCTCGTCCACGGATCAATCCGGAAATTTTTTCCGCACTCCGGACAGCAGTACCAGTTTTCCCGGATATCTTCTTCATACAGAATCTTTCTGCAGGCGTCGCATTTTCGGAACAATCCGTCCGGGACTTCTTTCCTGCCTTTATTTTTTCCGGCTTCCTTTCTTGCATCCGGCATTCCGCCAGCCGGAAACGTGCTTTCCGGAAAATCCTCTCCGGCCGGAAGTGTCTCCGTTTTCTTGAACTTTCCCCGCAGCATCCACAATCACCTCATAATTATAGTAAACTTTCATGCCAGGCAGCCGGCACTCAGAACCAGTGCTGAATTTCCACAGTAAACGTCCATGCCCGCGCTGCGGGCAACACCATAAATGGAAACTCTGCGGTATCAGCAATACTGCTCCAGCATCCGGTTAACTGCCCCGGCATCTCCGGCCGCAAACGCCTCGCTGCCTGTCAGCTCATACTGAAAATCCAGATTCGTCGTAACGCCCTCGATCACCAGCTCTCCAAGCACGCTTCTGAGTTTGTAAATCGCTTCTCTGCGGTTGTCCGCGTGAACGATCACCTTCGCAAGCATCGAATCATAGTAAGGCGGTATCCTGTATCCATTATAAAGCAGCGAATCCACGCGCACCCCGTTCCCTCCCGGCAGGTACAGATCCGTGACTGTCCCCGCGCACGGAAGAAAATGCCGGGCGGGATCCTCCGCTGTGATCCTGCACTCGATTGCGTGTCCGCGCAGCCGGATATCCTCCTGCGTGTACTTCAGCCGCTCTCCCGCCGAGATCAGGATCATCTGACGGATCAGATCGATCCCAACTGCCATCTCCGTCACCGGATGCTCCACCTGAATTCTCGTGTTCATCTCCATAAAATAAAATTTCCGGTCATCATCCACCAGAAATTCCACGGTCCCGGCGCTGTAATATCCCGCTGCCTTTGCCGCCCGGACGGCCGCCTCCCCCATCCTGGCACGAAGTTCCTCATCAAGAAATTCCGCAGGCGTCTCCTC
>CANQEC010000249.1 GCA_947594335.1 uncultured Lachnospiraceae bacterium | reverse complement strand
GACAGGTGAAACGCCGGTCTTTGTTCTGCTGTGATCATTTTTTTCAGTCGCTTCTTCGTATTTTCTGGCCTCACGCAAAGTCTGACTGCTCATATCTTACCTCCTGTAAAATTATATTCTGAAAGACATTAATGCACAAACTTTTCTACCAATATATCATCCTTTTGTGCATTCGTCAATCCGGTTTTGCAAAGCTTGCCTGTCATTTTTACATTTGTAAAGAAGAACTATAACATCACTTATTCAGCGGATCAATCTCTCTCGTTAAAGATATTTTCCGGTCAGACTGTCCTTTTCCTGCCGGATCTCCTCGGGCGTGCCGCAGGCAACAATTCTTCCCCCGTATATGCCGCCGCCGGGTCCCATATCGATCACATAATCCGCATTTCTGATCACATCAAGATCATGCTCGATCACAATGACCGAAGCGCCGCTTGCGATCAGACGCTGAAATACCTGGAGCAGCGTACCCACATCGAGCGGATGCAGGCCGATCGTCGGCTCGTCAAATACAAAAACCGTATCCGACTGTCCTTTTCCCATCTCGCCGGCAAGCTTGAGCCTCTGCGCCTCACCTCCGGAAAGGCTCGGCGTCTCCTCTCCCAGCGTCAGATATCCGAGGCCGAGCTCCCGCAGCACCTGCAGCTTTCTTGTGACAGCCGGAAGATCGCCGCACGCCAGATACGCCTCGTCAACGCTCATATCCATAAGCTCCGGCAGTGTGTTGGGCCGCCCGCCCTTTTTCGGAACGCGGCGGATCAGCCCGGCCTCCTTTCCATAGCGGGAGCCCCTGCAGGCAGGGCACAAAATACTGACATCCGGCAGAAACTGCACGTCCAGGCTGACCGTTCCCGTGCCGTCGCAGACCGGACAGCGCAGCCTTCCCGTGTTGTAGGAGAAATCCCCCGCTTTATACCCCCGTGCCTTCGCCTCCTGCGACCTGCCGAACACCTTGCGCAGTTCCTCATGCACGTCCGCATAAGTCGCCACTGTGGAGCGTATATTGATGCCGATCGGGGCCGCGTCGATCAGCTTCACCTGATGAATCCCGTCCGCGGATATATTCTTCACATGATCCGGAAGCTTCTTCCCTCCGATAAGCGCTTCCAGCGCCGGAATCAGGCTTTCCAGAACAAGCGTCGTCTTTCCGGATCCCGACACGCCGGTCACCGCGACCAGCCTCCCCCGCGGAATATCCACCTCGAGCGGCTGCACGGTGTGGATCTGATCCGTGGACAGATGAATCGTACCAGGCTCAAACATCTTCCCCGGAAGGATCCTGTTTCTGTTCTCCGTCCTGACTCTCCCCGAGAGGAATCCTCCTATCCTGGATATGGGATTTTCCTTTACTTCTTCCAGAGATCCCTGTGCAAGGACCGTTCCGCCGTCCGCCCCGGCTCCCGGTCCCATCTCGATCAGATAATCCGCCTGCGCGAGCACATTCGTATCGTGATCCACCAGGATGATGCTGTTTCCGTCCGCTAAAAGATCCTGCATCACTCCGGTCAGCCCCTCCAGGTTGGAAGGGTGCAGGCCGATGGAAGGCTCGTCCAGCACATAGAGGACGCCTGTCGTGCGGTTGCGCACAGCCCTCGCAAGCTGCATCCTCTGCCGTTCCCCGGTCGAGAGCGTGGATGCCGCGCGGTCCAGCGTCAGATAGGAAAGGCCGAGATCCATCAGGCGCCGCGCCGCGTCCAGAAACGATTCGCAGATGCTCTCCGCCATCGGGCGCATCTCTTCCGGCAGAGATTCCGGCACGCCTTTTACCCAGTTCACAAGCTCCGAGAGCGTCATTTCGCAGGCTTTCGCCAGGGAAATACCGCGAAGACGCGGCGCACGCGCCGCCTCGCTCAGCCGCGTGCCCCCGCAGTCCGGGCAGACGCCCTGCCGCAGAAACTTCTCCACCCGCTTCATTCCCTTCTCATCCTTTACCTTGGACAGCGCGTTTTCCACCGTATAGACCGCATTATAATAGGTAAAATCGAGATCGCCCGAGGTTCCGCTGTTTTTATTCTGATACAGGATATGCTTCTTTACCGCCGGTCCGTGGAACACAATGTCCTTCTCCTTCTCCGTCAGATCCCGAAACGGCACGTCTGTGCGGACTCCCATCTCGCGGGCTATATCCTTCATGAGAGACCACATCAGCGTCTGCCACGGGGCAACCGCTCCCTCGTCGATCGTAAGCGACTCGTCCGGCACCAGCGTCGCTTCGTCCACATAACTGACAATCCCGGTTCCGTCGCATTTTTTGCAGGCTCCCTGGCTGTTGAAGGCCAGCTCCTCCGCCGACGGCGCAAAGAAATGCCCGCCGCAGACAGGGCACACCAGCTCCAGCCCGGCCGCCACGCGAAGAGAAGGCGCGGTATAATGCCCGTTCGGACAGCGGTGTTCTGCCAGACGTGAAAACATCAGGCGCAGACTGTTCAGAAGCTCCGTGCCTGTCCCAAACGTACTGCGGATCCCCGGGATCCCGGGACGCTGCCGGAGCGCGAGCGCCGCAGGCACATACAGCACCTCGTCCACCTGCGCCTTTTCCGCCTGCGTCATACGCCTTCTTGTATAGGTAGAGAGCGATTCCAGATACCGCCTGGATCCCTCCGCATACAGGATCCCCAGCGCGAGCGAGGACTTTCCGGAGCCGGAAACCCCGGCAATGCCGACGATCTGATTCAGCGGTATATCCACATCGATATTCTTCAGATTGTGCACCCGCCCTCCGCGGACTTTTATCACGCGCGGAACCGCGCCGTTTTCTTTTCTGCTTTCGGACATTTTCCGTTTCACCTCGTTTTTATAAGCTCTTTTACTGCCTCCGAATGCATGACGGACTCGTACAGGCTTTCATTTCCCAGCCGAATCAGCTTCAGCAGTACGCGAAGCACCATTTTCTTCTGGCTGCGGTCAGCCGGAGAATGGACAAGATTCCGGAATCCGTTCTGCGCAAGCTTCTCCGGAAGCTCCGTCGTCCGGACCGCTCCGGTTCCTTCCAGGATTCCGAAAAGCACGTCCACAAACTCTCTGCGTTCCTCAATCGTCATGCCGGCAATCCAGTCCCGCAGCGCCCTGTCAGCGATAAGGCTGGACTCGCTTCTTTTATCCGTATAAACAAATTTATTTCCAAGAACCTGCCAGAACAGAGCGTCGTGCTGCAGAAGGCCCGCCATCTGACTTTCCACAATGCGATAGTCGTTTTCATGCTCCAGAAGCATGCCAACAACGGAAGATTCCGGCACGATCGTGACAATCCTGTCCCCAAGCAGAGCATAGCTTTCCAGATCCCGCATATCAAAACAAAACCCCGGCCCGTCAAAATTGTAGACAGAGCAGATATCCTTTCTTCTGCTCTCCGATGCGAACAGCGCCGCGTACACTGCCAGATTCCCGCCTTTGGAATGCCCGCAGATTATCACACGGCGGCCGTCCGCCGTATCCTCCAGATACTGCAGGGCGCTCCTCTGCGCAGGAACCGTGTCGGAAATCGCAAGGTAGCAGTCCTCCTTCCACCCGGCAATCGAATCGTCCGTCCCGCGGTACGCAATCACCCGAAATCCGCCCTCTCCATCCTCAGCGTCAAAAGAGACCGCGGCAAACTGAATATCCTGCATTTCGTCCGCTGACCCGGGCGCGTCCGTCTGCCCCGCATCCGTCTGGCCTCCTTTGCTCTGCCTCCGCGCAAAGTCCCGGATACGCACAGACTTAAACCGCTCGGTGCGGCTGGCACAACGCAGAAGCCATACCGCGGTTACAGCCGGATCGATCGCCGTCGGACCGGCCTTCTGAAAAGGTCCCTTCACCCGCTCGTGAAGCGCGGCCAGCTCCGAAAGGGTCATCCCGTCAAAATTTTCATCCCCAAGATCCTCAAAACGATAATAGACCAGCCAGGCAAAAATCAAAGCGTCAACTTCATTGGGCCCTGACGCCGCAAAAGAGAGGTCGCCGCGCCAGTCCAGATAATCCAGCATATTCATAATATTTCTCCTTCAGATAAGCGGGCCTGCGCATATAAAAGAAAAAGTCCAGCAAACACTGGACTTTTCCTACCCTACAGGGGTTGAGAGAATCGAACTCCCACTAAGAGTTTTGGAGACTCCTGTCATACCACTTGACCAAACCCCTTCGTGA
>CANQEC010000248.1 GCA_947594335.1 uncultured Lachnospiraceae bacterium | reverse complement strand
AGATCCGAAAGACGCGGCGGCAACGGTTGAAATTGCGTATCATTATCTGTGCGTTATGGCGGCATTCCTGCCTGTACTTTATCTGCTGCATATTTACCGATCTTCCCTGCAGGGGCTTGGCGATACGATCATGCCGATGGTATCGGGCGGGGCGGAGCTTGTTATGCGTATACTGACAATTCTTATTCTGCCTAGGCTTATTGGCAATGAAGGACTCTTTTGGGCGGAGGTTCTTGCCTGGGCAGGCGCGGATGTGGTGCTTGTGTCCAGCTATTACATCAGAATGGCTGATATAGGCAAACGATTCGTTAAAAAAGAAGCGGAATGATTCCACCGAAGAAGACTTTTTCCGTCCGGAGCGAAATAGGAATCCGGATCAGAGGGATTCCTGGTGAAGGTTTATCGAGCAATCATTTTATCTTCCTGCTGCTGATCCGGTAAAACGCGATGGAGATTGCCGTTGCTGCGCACCAGCCTGCCGGCCACGCGCACCAGATTCCGACCGAGCCCAGCGCTGTCCGCGACAGCACGAATGCCAGCGCCACCCTCAGCACCAGATCCGTGAACGTTGAGGTCATGAACTGCCCCATCTTCCCCGCGCCGCGCAGGATTCCGTCGGCAATCAGCTTGGCGGAAACAACAAAATAGAACGGAGACAGGATTCTCAGATAGATGACTCCTGTGCTGACCGCCGCTCCGGCGTGATCCTCCATAAACAGATACAGAAGGAATCGGCCGCCAAAAAAGAACAGCACAGCCAGCGGAAGGCTCAGCGTCCATATCATCCGGATTCCCGCTCCAAAGCCCTGCTTCACCCGCTCCAGTTTTCCCGCGCCGATATTCTGCGAGGTGTAGTTGGAGATACCGTTTCCGATCGTGGTAAATGAGGTGATAACCATGTTGTTGAGCTTGACCCCTGCCGCGTAGCCGGCGATCACGCTGGCCCCGAATCCGTTGATCACGCTCTGGAGAATGATATTTCCCACGGACACGAAGCTCTGCTGCAGCGTGCTGGGTATGGCGATCGCCGCGATCTGACGGAGCATTTCCCAGGAAAACAGCGCGGCCTTTTTGTCTGTCTCCATCGTTTTCAGCCGGCGAAGCACCGCCGCAACTGCCAGAACGCAGCTGACTCCCTGACAGAGAAATGTCGCCCAGGCGACCCCGGCGACTCCCATGTGAAATATCGTTACAAACCAGATATCCACAAGAATGTTCGCCGTCGAAGAAATGGCAAGAAACAGAAACGGCGTCTTCGAATCTCCGAATGCTGAAAAGATTCCCGTCGCTATGTTATAGAAAAACAGGAATGGAAGTCCCCAGATGTAGATGGTCAGATACAATCTGGAATCACTCAGAATTTCCTCTGGAGTATGGATCATCTGCAGCAGCTTCCCGCTCCCTGCCAGGCCGCACAGCATCAGAAATCCGCACAGAACGCCGGAAGCGATCAGAGTGGTTGTTACCACTGTCTTCATCCGTCCAAAATCCTTCGCCCCGAAATACCGCGAGGTGATCACCGAACATCCGATATTGCAGCCAAACGCAAACGCGATGAAAATCAGCGTCACCTCATAGGAATTTCCAACCGCCGCCAGCGCGTTCTCCCCCACAAATTTTCCGGCGACAAGACTGTCCGCTATGTTGTACAGCTGCTGAAACAAAACGCTCCCGAACAGCGGGAGACAAAAACTCCAAAGTACCTTTCGCGGCTCTCCGGCCGTGAGATCTCTGTTCATACAAAATTCCCCTTTTCCTTTTGTTCATTTTCGCAGATTCAGTTTTAAAGCGCGGCTGCAAAAATATTTGTTTTCATTTGCGCGCCCGTCCATTATAATCAAAACAGTTCCATGTGTAAAATGTATATTTGATATGCCATCCATATGCTTATGACATGATGCCAGGGCCGAAAGGTCATGCATTCCATGTTCACCATGGAAAACATGACGTCATACCACAGACAGCATCCAAAAAGACAGATTTAAATTGAATCGTGTAATGGCCGCCCGCAAGAATCAAGCAGAAAGGAGTTCTTAATGTCCATCTCTTATGATTACTACCGGATTTTCTACACAGCCGCCCAGTATGGCAGCTTCACCCGCGCCGCCGAGATCCTGCAGAGCAGCCAGCCGAATATCACCCGCTCCATCCGATATCTGGAACACGAGCTGGGCTGCAGCCTGTTTCTGCGGTCGCGCCAGGGCGTCGCACTGACACCCGAAGGAGAAAAACTGTTCGCTCATGTCAGAATCGCCTGCGATCACCTCCAGGCAGCAGAGAACGAACTTTCCAAAGATCAGAAGCTTGAAAGCGGAAATGTCTTCATCGGAGCGAGCGAGACGGCGCTCCATGGACTGCTCCTGCCAGTCCTCGGTGAATATCATCAGGCTTACCCGTATATCCAGCTTCACATCGCGAATCATACCGTTGGCCAGGCCGTTTCTGCCGTACGCAGCGGGCTGGTGGATTTCGCCGTCACAGTCTCCCCGAACGGTGTACAGAAACCGCTGCACGAAGAAATCCTGCTGCACTATGAAGAAATCCTGATCGCCGGAAGCGGGTTCTCACATCTGAAACAAAAAGAGCTGACCCTTGAGGAAGTATCCCAGTACCCTCTGGTCAGCGTAGAACAGCATACAATCACCTATGAATTTTATAAAGATTATTTTGCCGGACGGCATCTCTCCTACCATCCGCAGATTGAAGTCGCTACGATGGGGCAGATCCTCCCGATGGTAAAATATGGACTCGGGATCGGGTTTCTGCCGGATTTTATGTTTGAAAATTCGCGGCAAAAGCACGCTTTCCCCTGTCTTTCCTCCGTACAGAAAGAAGACGAGGTGTTTAAAATCCGCCTCGTCCATGGAAATCCCGTCCGCAGCATCAGCCTCATCCGGGACAAAAACCGTCCTGTGGGCATCGCCGCACGCAGGCTGATTCAAATGATCCGGGAATCCGCATGTCGTTTCGGCTGATGTTTAACAAGCCGGATTGCCGCTGCAGCACCTCACGGCAATCCGGCGGAACGCTCTTCCCCTCCATCTCAGAAATTCTTTACTGGACACGGAGTGAACAGCAGCCATTTCTTTGCTCTCCGTTCTTTGATTTTGTTTGATTTTACATTTTTTTACTGGTAACATACTAAACACAATGAAACTCGGAAACCCTTTATTTTAAAAGATTTTTGAACAGGTGTTCTTATGAGTTCAGTAAAAAATATGACATCAGGATCTCCATTGCGGATTCTCTTTTCTTTTGCGCTGCCCCTGATGGTTGGGAATGTTTTTCAGCAGCTGTATACGATGGTGGACTCTATGGTCGTTGGCAAAGTGCTTGGACTCAATGCGCTGGCGGCTGTCGGAAACGGGGAATGGCTTAAGCTTGTCTTAAGTATGATACAGGGATTTGCGCAGGGGTTTTCCATCCGTCTTGCATCTTAATGCTGAAAGGGGCTGAACTCATCCTGGCTGCAACGGACGTTCCACTCTTTTCGACGGTGTTCCATGGCAGGCCGAAGGAGTCAGAGATATGTGTGTTTTTGAGGCACCGGAAGCTTCCGGCGTTTACGCTGCCGAGCTTGACCTGGATAATCTCAGGATGCATAGAAACAGCGATGTAATGGGTGACAAGTACAGACGTCCTGATAAATATGATATTTTGTCAAATCGGAATCTGACGGGAGAGACAATTATTCAGGAACCAACTGAAATATAGAAATTTGACGGAAGAAGAATGTATGTTTGCATAGTTGCATGAATGAGGCGATGGATTTTGCAAACAGCAGGAGGAACTTTTAAGTGGTACAAAAAGGAGAGATGAAATATGGCTGATTTCAGCATAAACGAAATGCAGGAGATGCAAGTTGCTTTACAGGAGAAGTATAAGTATAAATGGGAGCCTATTGGTCCGGAAACAGGGAAAAATAAGCTTCTATGGATGATAGGAGAAGTGGGGGAAGTTATTGATATTGTCAAAAAGCACGGCGGCGTGAAAGCCTCAGCGGATGAAGGACTGCGAAAAGATCTGATAGAAGAAATGGCAGATGTCCTCATGTGCCCAGAGAATGTATGTCAAACGGGGATACATTCCGGACGGGAGCGGCGTCTGGTACAAAGATCAGATCTGTGAGCCGTA
>CANQEC010000247.1 GCA_947594335.1 uncultured Lachnospiraceae bacterium | reverse complement strand
ATGATCATTTTCAGTTCACGCTGGCTGTGGGTTCCAAAAATTTTCTGAATTACGTTCATCTTGGCTCTCCATTCATGCTGATATTGGGGTCAAAAAATGTTTTCCCCCATGATTCGGCGGGCCTGTGCCCACATATACTTTCGTATTGTAACACTTTCAGACTGTCAAAACAATTGAATTTTTTATGAACAAACAGAAAATAAATCCGCATCCGTACGAAAAACAGAAGCGCCGCGCCCTACCACGTCAGCTCCAGATACAGATCCTTGTACTGTCTCGCCGAGCTTTCCCAGGAAACATCCTTGTCCATATCTCTTTGAACCATTTCATCCCAGCACCAGCGGTTCGTAAAGTACAGCGTCTTCGCGCGGTTTATCGCATCCAGCAGAAGTCCCGCGTCATAATTGTCAAAGGTAAAGCCGTTTCCTGTATTGTAATACATGTTGTAGGGCTCCACGGTATCCTTCAGACCGCCTGTCTCGCGGACGATCGGCACGGTGCCGTAGCGCATGGCAATCAGCTGTGTCAGGCCGCAGGGCTCAAACTGCGAGGGGACAAGCAGAGCGTCCGCGCCCGCATAGATCCTGTGCGCCCGCGCCTCATCGTACATGATATTGGAGCAGACATTCCCCTTATAGGCATTCTCATAATACCGGAACGAATTTTCATACATATCATCCCCGGTGCCAAGCACAACGATCTGTGTATGCTCATCCATGACCTCCGGAATGATCGCGTTAAGCAGGTCAAGCCCCTTCTGATTCGTCAGCCTTGAAATCAGTCCGATCACAAACTTGTGGTCATCCCGCTCCAGACCAAGTTCTTCCTGCAGCCCCTGCTTGTTCCCGCACTTTTTCTCCAGCACGTTTGTAATGTCGTAAGGCGAATACAGAAGATGATCCGTCGCGGGATTCCAGATACCGTAATCGATCCCGTTGACGATTCCTCTCAGTTTGCCGGAATGATACCGCAGATGCGCGTCAAGTCCTTCTCCATAGTACGGAGTCTGAATTTCCCCGGCATAAGTGCCGCTGACTGTCGTGATCATGTTCGAATAAGTCAGGCCGCCCTTCATCATATTTGCATCCTCATAACCGGTCTTAAGCGCGTCCTTGTTGAACACGTAATCCGGCAGTCCGGACCAGTAATGAATGGCCGGTATGTTATAGATGCCCTGGAAACGGAGATTGTGGATCGTAAGGATCGTCTTTGCGGAATTCAGCTCCGTATTCTCAAACAGCGTTCTCAGATAAACCGGAACCAGCGCGGCCTGCCAGTCATGGCAGTGAATGATATTCGGAATCCAGTCCATGTAGAGCAGCGCGGAAAGAGCGGCTTTCGCGAAATAGCAGTATTTCGGGATATCATCAACCAGATTCGTGTACGGATTTCCCCAGCTGAAGAACTCATCATTGTCGATAAAATCATACACGACGCCGTCCCATACATATTCCATGATGCCGACATAGAACGACCTGCCGTCCGCACAGAGATCCATCTCAAACGCTCCCCGGTAGATCATCCGCTCCTGATATTCCCACGGGATACAGTGATAACGCGGAAGGATCACCTTTACATCACAATTCTGTTTCGCCAGCTCTTTCGGAAGCGCGTACATAACGTCTCCCAGTCCGCCCGTTTTGACAAACGGATAACACTCCGATCCGATAAAAACAACGCTCCTTCTCGGACCCATATACACATCTTCCATAATTTCTGTTTTATTTTCCTGAATCATTTTTTTCTCCTTTTCAAAACTGCATGTCTTACCATCATTTACCACCTATAGAGTAGTACATTTTTGACGTTAATTCAACCCGTTTTTTCTTTCCGGCCGATATAACCCAAAGTATCTGAACAGAAAACAGCGGCCGCACCGGTTCTGAAAATCCCAGCGCGGCCGCCGCACACTTCTCTTTTATGCGCAGGCCCAGGCATGGAAACCAACTGCCAAAGCAGCATCTGGGCCGCGCAGACGAGCAGGGGGAAAACCGCTTCCCGCTCGATTTACGCTTCTTTGCTTTCTTTATTTAGCATTTTGTAGGTGACCGCCGCGAGGGCTGCGCCCGCAAACGGGCCGACAATGAATACCCATATGCAGGCAATCGGAGCAGTATTTCCTGAAATCGCAGCCACGATGGCCGGACCAAGGCTCCTGGCAGGATTTACGCTCGTACCGGTCAGGCCGATCCCGAGAATATGTACAAGCGTCAGGGTAAGACCGATCACAACGCCGGCAAAGGAACCATGTTTTGCTTTTTTATCTGTCACGCCGAGGATCGTCAGAACAAAAATGAATGTCAGAACAAGCTCCACGAGAAGTCCCGCGGCCGCACTTCCGTTTACGCCCGCAAGGCCATTGGAACCAAAGCCTCCGGTCATATCCGTGATGCCTCCGGAAACGAAAATCGCAAGAAGGATCAGTGAACCCAGCAGCGCGCCGAGGCACTGGGCGACCACATACCCCAGAAAATCTCTCACATCCATCCCCCCGCTCATCAGTACGCCGAGAGAAACCGCGGGATTGATATGGCAGCCGGAAATATTCCCCACACAATATGCCATTCCCACGATCACCAGGCCGAACGCGAGAGCCGTCAAAATATAACCGCCGCCTGCCGACGCGTCACATCCCACCAGCATGGCCGTTCCGCAGCCGAGCGTCACCAGAACCGCGGTACCCATAAACTCCGCAACATATTTTTTCATCAACAGTTACCTCCTTTTTCTTTTTGCAGAATTCGCGGCAGTCATCCGCCAAATTTGATATTACAATGATGCCGGGATCAAAAATCGTTACCCGCGGTGCGCATAAGCGCCACGTGATTTAATGACCCGCCCAAAATTGAGGACAATCAGCACGAGGGTTACATTTCACTGGTCAGCATGTCATAGACGATTGCAGCCAGCGCGGCTCCGAGCAGCGGCCCGATGATAAATACCCAGAGGCAGGCCAGCGGGGCCAGATTCCCTGAGAAAGCGGCGATGATCGCCGGACCGAAGCTTCTGGCAGGATTTACGCTCGTACCTGTCAGTCCGATTCCGAAAATATGTACAAGCGTCAGCGTGGAACCGATCACGATGCCTCCGAAAGAACCATGACCGGCCTTTTTTTCCGTCACACCCAGAATCGTTATGACAAAAATAAAGGTCAGAACGATCTCAACAAGAATGCCCGTCCCCGGATTGCCGTTTACTCCGGCAAGACCGTTGGAACCAAAACCGCCGGTCATATCCGGCACCTTGCCAAGCATAAATATGATACACAGAACCAGAGCTCCCACAAGTCCGCCGAGACACTGCGCGACCACATATCTGACAAACTCTTTCTTGTCCATGCGGCTGGTCATCAGCATTCCAAGGGATACCGCGGGATTGATATGGCAGCCGGAAATATTTCCGATGCAGTACGCCATTCCCACAATCACCAGGCCAAACGCCAGCGCCGTCAGCACATATCCGCCGCCTGATGCCGAATCACAGCCGACCAGCATGGCTGTACCGCAGCCGAGGAAAACCAGAACCGCCGTACCAATAAACTCAGCAATGTACTTCTTCATAAAAACATATACCTCCTTCATAAATGTGCAAATGGTCCGCGTCGGCCATTTGCTGATCTTGAAATTTATTATATCCTAAAAACAAAATCATGTAAATGATAATAATCAGATTATTTTTATTTTTCAGTGAATCGCTCTGCCCTTTTCATTAATCTGTTTTTATTCCTGTCTGCACAGCTCTGATATTTCAGGATAATTTTTAGCCGAATACCTGAAAATCCGGATATTCGCAGTTTAAAATACTGTTTTTCCTTTACACAGTTCAATTTTCGTGCAAATTATCCAAAAATGGTTTATAATCAGGCAGGCAGGAGACAGTTTTTCCTTCCTGCCCGCCATGCGGCCCGTATACTGAGCCTGCAGCTGAGTTCCGTGTGCAAACCTGTCGGTCATGTAATAATTATGCAAAGAGGGAGATTGTGTGTTATGAACCAGAAAGAGGCACCAAAAAAAATATGGAGAAAAATTTTTGACCTGCTTCCGCAGAGACAGAAAATGGGATTTTTTCTGATCCTTGTAATCCTGGGCGTGTCGGCCGTTTTAAGCCAGCTCACGCCGCTTGCCGTCGGCTATCTGACCGACCGCGTTCTGG
>CANQEC010000246.1 GCA_947594335.1 uncultured Lachnospiraceae bacterium | reverse complement strand
GGTTCCGGTGATGGCCCAAGCGGGGATGACGGTTCCGGCGATAACTGGAGCGGAGACGACGGTTCCGGCGGCTGGACCAGCGAGGATGGTTCCGCATGGACGCCGTCAGAGGTGATCGTTCAGGGGATCAGCAGCCGCTACATTGACGTGAGCGAGCTCTACAATTATGATCTGGGCCAGCTCAGGCTGATCCGCAATGAGATATTTGCGCTTCACGGACGCATCTTCAATTCACAGGATCTGGCAGATTATTTCAGCCAGCGTTCCTGGTATGTGCCAACCTACGCTCCGGAAGATTTTGACGCCAACATGTTCGACTACCTCAATGACTATGAGGAGGCAAATCTGCAGGTGATTCTGGACTATGAAGCCCAGCTTGGCGGATATTAAAGGAGGGGACGGACATGGACAAAAAAGTATTTGCAAGAGTGTTGACAAAGGGGCTGATCCTGCTGTTTATCATCGGAGCGGCTGCCGCGGGAGCGGCGGTGTTCCAGGGACAGCGGCAGAGCACAGCGGGCTATACGGCGGACAGATATCTTACCCTCCTGCTTGAAAATAACAGTGACCGGGCATGGTCGTCTTTTCTGGATAAGTCGGAGGAAAATCCGCTCACGGCCGCGGAATTCGCAGAGGCCACAGAAGGAAAACAGTACAGCCTTTACGCATCCTATGAGGCGGACGAGCTCGAGAAGCGCAGGGACAGCGATGGAAATGAGTACACCGATTTTCATGTAAAATTTTATGACGCGGCAAATGAGCTGAAAGCGGAGGAAGATATCACGCTGAAAAAGCAGTCCGACAGGAGATTTGGAATTTTTGACATGTGGAAGGTAATGGGAGATCACTGTCTGATTCAGAATTTTGAGATCACTGTGCCGTCCGGTTCTGTCGTATATCTGAATGCCGAAAAAATCGACGCGTCGTGGATCACGCAGAAAGCGGATTCGGCGGCTGAAGTCTGCACGATTCCGAAGCTGCTGCCGGGCGATGTCAGTCTGACGATTCGGCATCCCATTCTGGAATCCGTGAACACGGTCTTTGATCCCGCAGACGGGCCGCTTGATTACAGCACGGCGATGGAACTGAAGAGTTCGGCCCAGGGAGAATGCAAGGAGACGGGCATTTCTGTTTTGAAAAATCTTTTGTCGGCGGCTGTAAAAAAACAGGCGGATCAGATTGATGATTCCCTGGAGGCATGCAGACAGAAAGCTGAAACCTTTGTGAAAAAGCAGGGAGACAGCTTTGACGCGGGAAATGCTGAGTTTGTGAGCATGGCGGTATCCGCGTTTGCCGCGGAATTCGGGGAACCTGATTATTCCGGCGAAGACGGGGATATCCGTATGGAGATGAAGCTCTCCTATCATTACCGGCTGAAGCAGAACGTGACAACGCAGTCGGAAGATCAGACTGAGGAGGACGGGACGCCCGCTGAGACTGTCGAAACCGTTTCGGATTCCGGAAATTCGGCAGGGACATTTCTTATGTCCTATGCGGACGGCGCATGGACAGTGGCCGATTTAGATCTTCCGGTGATTGGCTGAGAACAGACGGCGGAGAGATTCCGCGGAAGAGAAACCGCTGCTGGCGGTCCGGCGAATGCAGGGACGGTCGAGCAGGAGGAAAAGACGCCTCCTGCCCGGCCATCCCATTTTTGACGCCGGGACGGCGCCGCAAATCCCAAAAGGAGGGAATCACATGACAGGAAGCTGGTTTATGGAAACGATGGGGCCGGTGCTCCTGCATTTTGCCGCAACGGAACTGATTGCCGCGATGTCAGGGGGAATTCTGGATTCCTCATCGCGCATGCTTCTGACCTCTCTTGCCGTGATACCGGCGGCACTGTATATGTACCGGAAGGATGAGCAAAAAAACGGAAAAGAGCGCGGGGATACCAAAAGCTGGAAAGCAGGCTGCGTACTCTGTTTCGCCGCAGGCGGACTTTTGAATCTTGGCTGGAGCGGACTGCTGACTTTTTTTAAGATTCAGCAGCATTTCTCCAATGCCGCGCAGGAGTCTCTGCTTGCGGGAAATCTGCTGATTCAGATTTTGTCAATGGGAATAGCAGCGCCGCTTACGGAAGAACTGATTTTCCGCGGACTTCTGTACCGCAGGATGAAGAAGCTGCTGCCTGTCGGATGGTCGGTCATTCTCTCAGCGCTGTTGTTTGCCGTCTACCACGGAAATGTGATTCAGGCGGTCTTTGCGTTTCCGATGGCGGTCATCCTCACGCTGATTTACGAAAAAAGCGGGAAATTTTCTTATCCTTTTTTGTTTCATATGGGATGCAATCTGACAGCTGTCGCAGTAAATTGTCTGTTTTAACAAGTAAATTTAAAAATATTGCGTTAAGAAAACTGAAAATTAAATATATTATTTAAAATATACAAATTATCAGAAAATAAAAGAAAAATTTGTTGTTTACAGATTGGGAAAAAGGGTGTATAGTGTATAGCGATTTGGGAAACACCCCGAAAACTGAATACGGGAGGAATGACGTATGGATACAAGGAAGGAGTCTGTACGTGCAGGAGACGTTCCCGGTCTTTACCGGCCGGAATTTGAGCATGACAACTGCGGAATCGGCGCGGTCGTCAACATCAAAGGAGTCAAAACACATCAGACAGTAGAAAACGCATTAAGCATTGTTGAAAATTTAGAGCACAGAGCAGGCAAAGATGCCGAGGGAAAAACAGGTGACGGAGTTGGAATCATGTTACAGATTTCACACAACTTCTTCTCCAGAACCTGTAAGGACCTTGGCATCTTTTTAGGTTCAGAGAGAGATTACGGGATCGGCGTCTTCTTCTTCCCGCAGGATGTCCTGAAGAGGAACCAGGCAAAGAAGATGTTTGAGAGCATCGTAAAGAAAGAAAATCTGAAGTTCCTTGGCTGGAGAAAAGTGCCGACTGTTCCGGAAGTGCTGGGACATAAAGCGCTTGAGAAAATGCCGTGCATTGAGCAGGCATTCATCGAGAGACCGGCGGATGTGGAGAAAGGACTTCCGTTTGACCGCAGGCTGTATGTGGCAAGAAGGAGCTTTGAGCAGTCGAACGATACGACCTATGTGGTTTCCATGTCGAGCAGGACGATCATCTACAAGGGTATGTTTCTTGTAGGCCAGCTTCGGACGTTCTTTACGGATCTGCAGAGCCCGGATTACGATTCCGCGATCGCGGTCGTGCATTCCAGATTCAGCACAAACACGAATCCGAGCTGGGAGAGAGCGCATCCGTACCGTCTGATCGTACATAACGGAGAGATCAATACGATCCGCGGCAATGCCGACAAGATGCGCGGCCGTGAGGAGACGATGAACTCCGCTTATTTCAAGGATGATCTGCCAAAGGTACTTCCGGTTGTCAATGTGACGGGTTCTGATTCCGCGATGCTTGACAACACGCTGGAGTTTCTGATGATGAGCGGAATGGATCTGCCGCTTGCGGTTATGATCGCGATTCCGGAGCCCTGGGCAAACAACGACGTGATGTCCAAGAAGAAAAAGGATTTTTATCAGTATTACGCGACGATGATGGAGCCGTGGGACGGGCCGGCGTCGATCGTGTTCACGGACGGCGATATCATAGGAGCCGTGCTTGACCGCAACGGTCTGCGCCCGTCGAGATATTATGTAACGGACGACGGCTATCTGATCCTGTCCTCCGAGGTTGGCGTACTCGACATCGATCCGACGAAGATCGTGCAGAAAGAGCGTCTGCATCCGGGGAAAATGCTGCTGGTTGACACGGTGGAAGGGAGAGTCATCGACGATGAGGAGCTCAAGACGAAATACGCGTCCCGTCAGCCGTACGGCGAATGGCTTGACCAGTATCTTGTAAAGCTGAAGGATCTGAAGATCCCGAACATGCGCACGGAGACATATTCGGAAGAACAGCGGATGCGCCTGATGAAGACGTTCGGCTACAGCTTTGAGGATTACAGAACCTCCATCTACAACATGGCGTTAAACGGAGGCGAGGGAATCAGCGCAATGGGTATCGATATCCCGCTCGCGGTGCTCTCCAGCAAGCATCAGCCCCTGTTCAACTACTTCAAGCAGCTGTTCGCGCAGGTCACAAATCCGCCGATCGACGCGATCCGCGAGAAGGTCGTCACATCAAAGACGGTTTATATCGGGGAGGACGGAAATCTGCTTGAGGAGCAGCCGGAGAACTGTCAGGTGCTCAAGATCGAAAAT
>CANQEC010000245.1 GCA_947594335.1 uncultured Lachnospiraceae bacterium | reverse complement strand
CCGCGACTGTCGCGGGCGCCGAGCCGGAGATCGCGCCGAAAAACAGGCAGGTGATGACGACCGCGCACGGGATTCCGGCGGTCAGATTTCCGACAAAGTAGCTGAATACTTCAAACAGCTTTTTCGAGACGCCGCCCTTTGACATGATGATGCCGGAGAGGACGAACATCGGGATCGCGAGCAGCGGATAGGAATTTACGCCGCCGAGCGCCGAGCGCAGGATGTAGACGCCGCTGACTGTGAAGGAGTCGGACAGCAGGCTCGGCAGGATACTGGCGATTCCGACCGACAGGCCGACCGGTACGGCGAGCAGCAGAAGCGCCACAAATACGAGCATGATAAAAAGGGTCATGATTTCTTACCTCCGATCAGATTTTTAGCTTCGCGCAGCCATGCCTGAAAGACGCGCACGGTCAGCAGAATAAAGCCGACAAGCGGCGCGGACTGGATAAAGTACATCGGAAGATGCAGCGCGGCGCTCGTCGCGTGAGAGTC
Organism: uncultured Lachnospiraceae bacterium; assembly: GCA_947594335.1. Lineage (GTDB taxonomy): Bacteria > Bacillota > Clostridia > Lachnospirales > Lachnospiraceae > Choladousia. Next base: position 3,710 of record CANQEC010000245.1, on the reverse strand, counting down.
GATCGACTGCTGCACATAGGTGACGGAGAACGGCAGCATTACGATGCAGAAAGCAAGCACGAGCGTGTGGCGCAGAAGACGCAGTCCCGTCTGTCCTTTTGCCGGAAGGATGGAGAGGAACTGTTCGATTTTAATGGAGATTCGTTTTTTGACACAGTAGCTGATGCTGATGAAGACAGACCATACGAACATGTACTGGGTCAGTTCCTCGGACCAGCTCAACGATGTGTTCAGACAGTAGCGCGCCAGAATCTGCATGCCCATGATGAGCACCATGCAGATCAGCAGGATGATCAGGATCGTTTCCTCGAGGTTGTCATCGAGCCATTTCAGAAATTTCATGTGATCTTTTCCTTTCTATATTTTTAGTTATAGTGAATATTCAGCACTTCCTTCATATGTTCAATCGGCATGTCAAGCCCGGTCCAGAGTTTGAAAGCGGCGGCTCCCTGGAAGAGCATCATGCCCTTGCCGTTCATCGTTTTGCAGCCGGCTTCGCGGGCCATTTTAAGCAGAGCCGTTTCCTCCGGCGCGTAGATTGCGTCAGTCACGATCAGGTCCGGGCGCAGATAGCTGGCGTCCGGTATGTAGGTGAGCCCTTCCTGCGGCTTCATGCCAAGGCTGGTCGCGTTCGCGAGCAGGCAGCTGTCCGCGATCTCTGCTTTGAGGCGGTCAAGATCTTCAAGATCATAAAAATTCGCCTTGCAGTTCGTCTTTTCATTGAGCATCGCAACCGTGTCGATTGCCCGCTGATGAAATTCGTCGCGGCGGTTGAATACGGACATTTCCTTTACGCCGTCGAGCGCTGCCTGCACCTGCATCGCTTTGCCGGCGCCGCCCGCTCCGACGATCGTGATCTTCTTGCCGATCACGTCGATGTTGTTGTCTTTCAGAGAACGCATGTAGCCGATGCCGTCCGTGATATATCCGGTCAGCACGCCGTCGTCGTTGACGATCGTGTTTACGGCGCCGCACATCTGGGCCTCCGGGGATAATTTGTCGAGATATTGCATAACCGCGATCTTGTTCGGCATGGAGAGGTTGCCGCCCCGCACCTTCAGGGCGCGCATGGCCGCGATCGCTTCCTTCAGATTACTCTGATCCACATCAAAACAGAGGTAGGCGTAGTCCAGTCCAAGATAGGAGGCCGCCTCGTTGTGCATTTCGGGGGACTTGGAATGCCGGATCGGATACGCCATCAGCGTCAGCAGTTCCGTATGTCCTGTGATCTTTTCTCTCATCTGTGATCTTCCTTTCGTGATTGTTGTAAAAGTCCGGTTTTGTATGGAATAAACTTGACTTTATCCGCTGCGCCGCCCTGTCTGCGGGGCACAGCAGGTATTTAACGCATAAAAGCGGTGAAGCGCCAGAGGCCATTCTATCACAGATCTTTTCATATGACCAGATGGTATTTATAGAAACAGCAAAATCTTTTTGGTTTGCAGCGCCGAATCTGCGCAGGCATCATATTTTTCACAGGATCGGGCGGTTCATTTCTCATTTGGAAGTGGTGGGAACGATCTGAGAGAAAAAAGGATAGCAGGACGGGAATCCGGAAAAGATAAAAGGAGTCTGGGAAGAAGGAAAAGCCGGCGTCTCTTATAATGCTGTGCCGGCCGGAGACGGCCGGTCACGATATGCAGGGAATCTGATTTTTCCGAAAGAAGCGGTCCAGCATGGAATCCCATGTCAGATCAAGGGTTTTATCAAGCGTAAATACGCGCGTGGAGGTGCCGCTGATACAGCAGAGCTCATTTCCGTCAAAGCGGATATTAAGGAAAAGACCGTTGATATCTTCAGGGTTCAGGTTCTCCCCCGCCTGCCGCAGCAGTTTTTCGGTATTGTGCGGCGCAAGACGGAATACAATGCGGAAGGACAAAGGAGTATGTTTGCCTCTGGTCAGTTCGAAAAAAAACGGACGCACGCGTTTCCAGAGAACAAGACTGTTCTTTTCAGGAGACGGACTGCTTTCCTCCTGCGTCCCAAAATAGTCCGCGTGAAAACTGCCGTCTATGTGAAAGGAGACAAAAGTTGTGATGGAAGCCTCCACAAGCTGAAAAGCGTCAAAGGTTTCCGTCATCAAAAGTTTTTTCATGAAATCCCGGTGATCCTGTATCTGAAAAGAGCGCAAGTTGTATCCTCCTGGAATGTAAAATAATTGACAGCTGACAATGTTCCGGGAAAAATTCTACTGATAAAAAATGTTTCTTCTGATAAGTCGGAACATTTTATAAGTATAGCCCGGATTGTTTTTGGGCGCAAGCAAAAATAAACTTAATTCACCCTTTTCATTCTATATCAAATATGGTATGATTATCTGGTATTAAATACTATGTAATGGGTTATCGGATTCAATTTCCTGAATGAACAGAAGCAGACCGGAAATTATGATATTTGGGAGGGCATTATGAGCTACGTGATTGTGATGGACAGCTGCGGAGAGCGGACGGAGGAGATGATGAAGGACAGCAGAATCGTCTCCGCTCCTCTTACGATGCAGGTGGATGAGTATGAGTTTATAGATGATGAGAGTTTTGATCAGCTCGATTTTCTGAAGAAGGTGGCTGACAGTCCGAATTGTCCGACATCGGCCTGCCCTGCGCCGGACTATTACAGACGCGCGTTTGACAGCGGCGTGGACCGCGCCTACGCCGTGACGCTTTCTGCCGAACTCAGCGGTTCCTGCAACAGCGCGCAGCTTGCACGAGAGCTGCTGCTGGAGGAGAAGCCGGACATGAAGATTCATGTGTTTAATTCCCGGTCGGCATCCATCGGTGAGACTTTGATCACGATGAAGATACAGGAGTGCGAGGAAGCGGGAATGGAGTTTGAGCAGGTGGTTGAGACGGTGGAATCCTACATCGAAGGGCAGAACACGTACTTTGTGCTCGAGGATCTGGAAACTTTGCGCAAGAACGGAAGGCTCAGCAATCTGAAAGCGTTTGTGGCTGCGGCTCTGAAGATACGTCCTGTAATGCACGCAACTCCGGAGGGGACGATCGCACAGCTTGACCAGGCGCGCGGAACGAACAAGGCCCTTGTAAAGATGGTGAATTACCTTGTCGATGAGGTGGAAAAACCGGAGGAGAAGGTGCTGGCATTATCTCACTGCAACTGCCCGGAACGCGGACGGATGGTACTTGATGCAATCCTCTCCCGCATTGAGGTCAAGGATGCGTTTATGGTAAACGCCGCAGGCTGCACGACAATGTATGCGAACGACGGAGGGATCGTAGTCGTCATATAAACTTCCCCGCCTGCGCTGTGGACACCATCAGAAATGCACACAGGGATATAGTATAGAAAACAGACAGTAAGGACAGCTTCTCTGGTCATTATGACCCGGGGAGCTGTTTTTTGTGTGCAGGCCCGGGCAGGGAAATCGGCTGCCGGCGCAGCACCCGGGCCGCGCGGCGAGCAGGAGGAAAAATTCTTTATCTTCGATCGGAAGCAGAAATCTTCAGATTTTTGTTTACAACTGTTCAGGAAGGTGATATAATCCATAAAAAAGAACATATGTTCGAATAATACACAGGAGTATACGCAGAGGATCAGAAGGATCATACAGAGAGCAGCTTTTCCCGCGCAGGACGTCTGAGGGATATGCGGCAGGACGGGGGAGATAAATTAATGAAGGAACAGAATTATTACTGGAAGGCATTGTGGATGACGGAGGGGAGTGCGGCTCTTGCCGTGAGGGAAGAGACAGA
>CANQEC010000244.1 GCA_947594335.1 uncultured Lachnospiraceae bacterium | reverse complement strand
GTTTCATATAATAGTCGGACAGTCCGATATAATCGCTCAGCCCGCGGCTCGTGTAACCGTGAAAACAGATCACAACTTTTTTCCCGCCGCCGCGCGGAAACCAGGTCGCGTGAAGCTTCAGTCCGTCCTCCGACCGTACGTAAACGTCCTGGTGCGGCTGCGCCATCATACGGGCTTTGCGCTCCTCAATCAGCGGCATATACTGGCTCCAGTCGGTGCCTGCCATTTTTATGGTGCGTTTTGTCTTTGCTCTGCCGCGGATCATGGTTCTTTGGTAAAAATACACCGAACTCACAGTCTCTGCGGCGGCCAGCGCACCTGCGAACGCTGCCGAACCTTTTGCGATACGCTTCGCAGCATTTTTTTTCATGACCATCAGTCCTCCCTTCAAGCAGATCCTTTGATCATGTTCCTTTCCATCTGGCATCTTTCAACCCCGGTATCTCCTGCCCCTGGGGTGATATTCGCGATTCGACCAGTGGTCGAATCACTTTCCGATATATTATTCCAAATTCGACCGCCGGTCAATTCGCTGTTCAAACAAATCTGACCGGAAAATTTTTTAGTTTTCCAGTCAGATTTACGACTGTTTAAAAGGATTTTTTTATGTTATATTAAATATTGCCCATATCAAGTTTACATAAGGAGGCTTTTATGAAAGGCTCTAAAAAATACGATCAGATCCTGGACGCTCTGCAGGAATTGATGGAAGACAAGGATATCCGCTCAATCTCGGTCAGTGAGATCGCAAAAAAAGCCGGAATCGGCAAAGGAAGCATTTACTATTATTTTCCGTCCAAGGATGCGATCCTCGACGCGCTGGTGGAACGCAGCTACCATGCCTCGCTGGAGACGGCCAAAAGCCTGGCCGGTCAGACGGAGCTTTCGCCCTTTGCGCGCATGGCGCTGCTGTTTGAGGCATGCCGCAGCTCGTCAACTGAATTTTTAAAGCGGGAAATGATGATTGAATTAAAAAATAAAGAACATTCTGCGTCCCCGCAGATGGAAAAGCAGGAGCAAAATCAGGAACAGGCCCACGTCCACCGGAAATTTCTGACTTATGTAATCAGTGAGTTAAAACCTGTCCTTGCGGAAATTATTCAGCAGGGGATCGATCAGAAGCTCCTCCATTTTGACGACCCGGCCGCGCTCTCGGAGCTTGTGCTGATCGTGATCACCGTCAAGCTGGACAATTTTCTGATCCCCTCCGCACCCCGGGAAACAGAGCAGACTCTTCGCGGGCTGACCGCCCTGCTTGAAACCGGCACAGGAATCCCCCGCGGGACGCTGGATTTTCTGACGATACTTTGAGGGCAGCGCCTGCTTTAATCTTGACATTCTTTTTTTGATATCCTAAAATCCTCTTGATTCCTTTTGATATCCTGAAACTTATTATAAAGAGGTGCTTTATTATGCCACAGATCAGCGACCGTGTACAAACTTTCACCGACTCCGTGATCCGCCGGATGACCCGGATCAGCAATACGTACGGAGCTATCAATCTTTCCCAGGGATTTCCTGATTTTGATCCGCCAAAGGCCATTTTGGACCGGCTGGCGGCAGTGGCCCTGGAAGGCCCGCACCAGTATTCCATCACTTTCGGCGCGAAAAATCTCCGGGAGGCCATCGCCGAAAAACAGGGGAAAGCCATCGGCCGCGCCATAGATCCGGAAACGGAAGTGCTTGTCACCTGCGGCAGCACAGAGGCGATGATGTGCGCTATGATGACCATCTGCAACCCCGGCGACAAGGTCCTGGTATTCTCTCCGTTTTATGAAAACTACGGGGCCGACGCGATCTTAAGCGGAGCAGAGCCCATCTACGTCCCGCTTGTTCCTCCCGAATATGACTTTGATATTCAGCAGATCGAGGACGGCTTTAAGGCAGGCGCGAAGGCCATCATTGTCTGCAATCCTTCCAATCCATGCGGCAAGGTCTTCTCCAGAGACGAACTTATGTCCATCGGAGAACTGGCTGTAAAGTACGATGCCTATGTGATCACAGACGAAGTTTACGAACATCTGGTTTACGCACCGTACTCCCATACCTGCATGGCAGGGCTTCCGGGAATGTATGATCACACAATCACCTGCAACTCCCTGTCAAAGACCTTTTCCATCACCGGCTGGCGTCTGGGCTATCTGATCGGATCAGCCGTCGTCGTGGAAGCGGCAAAAAAAGTACATGATTTCCTGACGGTGGGCGCGGCGGCTCCGCTGCAGGAGGCGGCCGTAACCGGTCTTCGCTTCGGTGAGGAATACTATGCGGAACTGCGGGAACTCTATACAAAAAAACGGGATTTTCTGCTGGACGGACTGGATCGGATCGGCCTGAAGCACAATGTTCCCCAGGGCACTTATTTTGTCATGATTGATATCCAGGAATTTCTTGACCTGCCGCAGTTCCAGGGATTCACTGATCTGGAATTCTGTGAATGGATGATAAAGAATATCGGCGTGGCGGCGGTTCCCGGCTCCAGCTTCTTCAGGGAAAATGTCAACAATTACATACGGCTTCATTTCGCCAGAAGCGAGGAAACCCTGAAAGAAGCGCTGACAAGGCTGGAACGTATGAAATCTCTTCCGGTGTGGTAAACACATAAAGTGAAGATTATTTATTTTTGTATGAAAATATTCAGAAGTCAGGAGACAAAATGAAAATCGGAGATAAAATCGCAATCGTTAACTGCTCAAACGGGCAGTCCGCCTCATCAAAAGCAAAACTGCAGAAGCTTCACGCAGAGCTGACCAGAATGGGCCTGCTCCCTGTCTGGTCGCCGTATATTTATGAAAAAGAATATCTGTTCAGCGGATCCGCGCAGGAACGCGCGAAAAGTCTTATGGATTTTTATGCGGACGATGAGATAAAAGAAATTTTTGACATATCCGGAGGGGATATCGCAAATGAGATTCTTCCTTATCTGGATTACGACGTCATTGCCGGAAGCAATAAGCGTTTCTGGGGATACAGCGACCTCACCACCGTGCTGAACGCCATTTATTCCAGAACCGGGCAACAGACCGTGCTGTATCAGATCCGGAATCTGATCAATTCGGATTCTGAAAATCAGCTTGTCCGTTTCCGGAAATCGATGCTGGAAGGCGCGCCGGATCTTTTCGACTTTTCCGTTGATTTTATTCAGAAAGAGGAAATGACAGGGATCGTGGCCGGAGGAAATATCCGCTGTCTGTTAAAGCTGGCCGGCACCGAGTACTGGCCGGATATGACCGGCAAAATCCTCCTGCTGGAAGCGTACGGCGGGGAAGTCCCGCAGATGGTGACCTACCTGAATCAGCTCTCGCAGATCGGAGTTTTCCGCCGGATAAACGGTATCCTTCTCGGCACCTTCACAAAAATGGAGGAGAAAATGTGCCGGCCGCAGATCGGCGAGCTGGTAAGAAGATACGCCGGGGAGGAAATTCCCATCGCCTGTACAGCGCAGATTGGGCACGGCGCAGACGCAAGAGCTGTTATTATTGGGAAAGAGCTGACGCTCAGGAAAAACTTTCGCTGTTCGCTCCGCGGATTATGATCAGCAGCAGCGCTTCACGATATGAGACCTGCTCTAGTATTGCCTGCTGCTAAACTTTCATGCCCGTGCTGCGGACACCACTATAAATGAAAGCTCCTCGGATCGCTGCGTGCTTACGCAGTCTCCGCTCCGGTCGATGTTAAGCAAATTGCGCTGTGTGCCAGTGGCGCACGCTCTTTCGCCATGGACGTATCGTTACAACCCCATCCGAATCAGCACATGCTTCCCCTCGAAAGCAAACCCGTACTGATATACCGGCCCTTTAACAGACCCCTGGTTCTGCAGCTCCTGCAGATATTTCTTTTCCTCTATCTGACGAAGCGCATTTTGGGCCGTCTCTTCCAGATTCTTTTCCCGTCTGGGGTTGTAAACCTTAAACTCCATAATAACTGCCGCATCACCGGCCCTGCGGGGCCTCAGCATTACATCGTACCGGCCAAAGCCGCTCTCGCGGTTGGATGTGATAAGATACCGATCCTCCAGGTCCACGATGAGCCCCAGCACAAAACCATGATAAAACCGCTCCGGCTCCGCTTTTCTCCCCTTTCCAGAACCCGTATCAAAATAACTGAACACCGACAGGGCAATCCGATTCATATATTCGTTCATGGCATCTTCATCCCCCTGAAGCATTGCCTTTTGAAAATCACGGTAATCCGACCGGGAACCCTCAAACCAGCCTGCAATTATACTTTGAAACATCACCTTCAC
>CANQEC010000243.1 GCA_947594335.1 uncultured Lachnospiraceae bacterium | reverse complement strand
GAATATAATAAAAATGTGATTATAAATCACAATAACTTTAATAAAAACGTGAGAAGGTGTATCTATCTATGGAACGATTGATTTTAAACAAGCTGCTGGACTGGAAGAATTCACCTTACCGTAAACCACTGATCTTAAAGGGCGTGCGTCAGGTGGGTAAGACCTGGGTCCTCAAAGAATTCGGCAGACGTTATTATGAAAATACAGCCTATTTTAACTTTGACGAAAACGAAGAATATAAACAGTTTTTTGAGACCACCAAGGATGTAGACCGCATTCTGCAGAATCTGATGCTGGCCAGCGGCCAGAAAATTGTGCCGGAAAAGACGCTCATTATCTTTGACGAGGTACAGGACTGTCCCAAGGTTATCAACTCCATGAAGTATTTCTGTGAGAATGCTCCGCAGTATCACATTGCCTGTGCCGGCTCCTTGCTGGGGATTGCCCTTGCGAAGCCATCCTCCTTTCCAGTAGGCAAAGTCAACTTCATGCAGATTGACCCTATGACCTTCACGGAATTTCTGCTCGCCAACGGCGACGAAAATCTGGTCAGGTATCTGGACAGCGTGAATACCATTGAGCCGATTCCTGATGCCTTTTTCAATCCGCTCTATGAGAAATTAAAGATGTACTATGTCACAGGAGGTATGCCGGAACCAGTGCTCATGTGGACGGAAGCGCGAGACGTCTCCGCCATGCAGGAAGCCTTGTCCGGGATCATCGGTGCTTACGAGCGCGACTTTGCCAAACACCCCAATATCAGCGAGTTTCCCAAAATCTCTATGATCTGGAAATCCATACCGTCCCAGCTGGCAAGAGAAAATAAAAAATTTATCTACAAAGTGGTGAAAGAAGGGGCTCGAGCCCGGGAATATGAGAATGCTTTGCAGTGGCTCGCAGACGCCAGACTGGTACATAAAATCTACCGCAGCACAGCTCCCGGTCTGCCGGTGTCTGCCTATGATGACCTGTCCGCATTTAAAATCTATCTGGTGGACGTAGGGCTGCTCCGCCGCCTGGCTCAGCTGGCTCCTACAGCCTTCGGAGAAGGCAACCGTCTGTTCACCGAGTTCAAAGGCGCACTGACTGAGAACTTTGTGTTGCAGACCTTACTCACGCAGTTTGAAGTGGTTCCCCGGTACTGGAGCCAGAGTAATCCGCCCTACGAGGTAGATTTCCTTATCCAGCGGGAGAACGATATTTTCCCTGTAGAGGTCAAGTCCGAAGCCAACACCACCAGCAAAAGCCTGAAAAAATTCAAAGAACTGTTTCCGGATCAAATCAGACTTCGTGTGAGGTTCTCACTGAACAATCTAAAGCTGGACGATGATGTGCTGAACATTCCATTATTTATGGCTGACCAGACGGACCGGCTGATTGGACTGGCATTGGAACAGCGACATCATGTCATTTAGTTAAGGCATTGACAGAGTCGCTCTTCTTTGGAACAGAGATATTGGAATTCCTATCTCTGTCCATTTTTTTTGAATGATGCAGGCCTTTTTAAACAACACAAAAAGGCAGATTGCCATCTGCCTGAAAAAGCGATATATTTTTATAGAAGTTACTGGTATTTCCCAATCAGAGGCGGCGGAAGAGGCCGCCGCCTCTTCCTTTCAGCATCCTGCCGCTCCGAGAAGCAGCCATCCGCCGGCCACGAGCACCCCTCTGATCAGGTTGATTCCCATTCCGCTTCCTGTCGCTTCTACCTTTCTGATTTCTCTGATTTCAAACATTCTTTCGTCCTCCTTTTTCTCTTTGATGTTGTATCTGGATTTCAGTTCCTTCATTTTAGTTCCTCCTTCCTTAACTGTGCTTTCCTCTTTACAGGAAACAGGATATCATACAAAATCGTTCCACGACAGGACATTAAAACGAGAATCGAACAGATTTTTTCTGAAACCTGAAACCGCGCGGTCCGGGGGCTGCGCCAGCAGCTGATTTCCATACCTGGGCTTGTGATCGAGGAGGAGGCTTTTCCTCCTGCTCGCCGCGCGGCCCGGGGGCTGCGTCAGCAGCTGATTTCCATGCCTGGGCCTGTGATCGAGGAGGAGGCGGTTTTCCCTTCTGCTCGCCGCGCGGCCCGGGGCTGCGCCAGCAGCAATTTTCCCTGCCCGGGCCTGCGCATAAAAAAAGATCCTTGAGAATCTCAAAAACAGAGACTCTCAAGGATCTTCAAATCAAGCGGCTCTTCTTTCGTAAACTTTTTACAGAATCTTTACTTTTCCGGACCCCTCACTCCATTTGCTGTAAACTTTGACTGTTTTGCCCTTTTTCTTATAGGTAGTATAGGCCCGCACTCTCACATAATACGTCTTCCCGCTTTTCAGCTTACCCTTCGAGATATTTAATGAATTTTTCGTCAGAAATTTCTTGAAAATGATCTTGCTGCTCTTAAAATTTTTGGCGGTGGAAACCTGCACCTGATATCCCTTTACTTTTGACACCTTTTTCCAGGATACGCTGATCTTTCTTTTTCCCGTACTCTTTACCTTGAACTTTGCGATCTTCACTTTTGCCATCGCATTTTTCGCATTTTTCTCCGCTTTCTTTTCGGACGCGGACGATGAGGGCTGCGCTGGCTTTGAATCTGGTACAGTTTCCGGATTGGGCTGCGGTTCCGGCTTCGGTGTGGAACCTGACGTATTTTCTGATTCAGATTCCGTGGGAACCGGCTCCGTCTCCTTCGGAGGCTCTGTACCCGCTTCTGTTTCTTTTGGCTTCTCCGTCTCTTTCGGCTTTTCTGTCTCTTTTGGCTTTTCCGTTTCCTTTGGCTTTTCTGTCTCACCCGGTTTTTCCGGCTCGGGCTCCGTTTCCTTCGGATTTTCTGTCTCTTCAGAGATTTCCGCTATATCTTTCAGCTCATATGTGCGGCTCCCCAGTCCGATATCCTGTGCATGCTCCAGCGTGTGCAGTCCATTCTGCTGGCTGACCCGCCTCTGCAGCGACCCGCTTCCCTCCGCCGCGAAACACAGGTCGATAGAAGCCTGATCGATAGCAACCGGATCTGTCGACGCCAGAATCCCGATATCATGGATATCCGGCTCGGCAGGATTTCCATCACAGTCACAGTCGATTGAAATATTATTCAGAACGTTCACATAGACGATCCGCTCCCCATTTGCAAGATAATCGGATACGGATTTCCCCGCTTCCGCCATCGACTCTGTAAAAGCAGTCTGATCTCCTCCCCAGGGGCTGGTATGGCTCTTGCCGCCCGTGTGGATGAGGCATTTCCCTTCCTGGGAACCAAGACCGATAGAGATATTTTTGATCGCTCCGCCAAAACCCGCCATCGCATGTCCCTTGAAATGAGACAGTACAATATAAGAATCATAGTCCTTAAAATGAGAACCGACAAGGTTTTCCGACAGCTGGCTGCCGCCTTTCACCGGAAGCTCCATGGAGCCGTCAGCGTCAAGAATGTCCACATCCGCGATATCCGTAAAGCCGTGATCCTTCGCCACCTGCATGTGCATGGCGGTTTCCGCGCGGGAGCCTCCATAGGCGGTGTTGCATTCCACGATCGTTCCCTTCACGGACTGTACCAGATCTTTGATAAGTTCCGGCCGCAGATAATTGCTGGCGGGCGGCTCTCCCGTGGAAAGCTTGACGGCTACATTTCCGGCCGGTTTCCAGTTCAGCGCCTGGTAAACGTCCATCATACCGTCCGGGGAAATGTCAGACGTAAAAAACACGACCGATCCCCCGGTGTCCACGCTTTTGGGACTGTCCTGTTCCTGTACTACTACATTGCTGTCTGAACTTGTTTTTTGCACATTTGCTGTTTTCTGATCTGTCATGTCCGCCGCCGCAGAAATATTTCCGGCAGCCGGGATCAGAAGAACCGCTGACAGGATCAGCGCAATCATTTTTTTCATAGCTTTTTCCTTTCCTGCATGAACTTTAGCCTCATTTCTGCCTGCGGCCAATTAAAAACTCCTTTACAGATCAGGCTGCAGCTCCATCTTTGCGTAGGCGGCAATCATTTCCGGAGTCGCCGTGTAATAACGCACGCCTTTATCTACTTTAGCGATCTCAGCCATCTCATCCTCTGTGAGAGCAAAATCAAAAATGTCAAAGTTATCACGGATATGGGCCGGATTCTTCGATCCAGGGAAGACCACATTACCGCTCTGGATATGCCAGCGCAGAATGATCTGGGCATTGCTCTTTCCGTACTTCTGAGCCAGCTTTGTAAAGATCGGCTCCTGAATCAGGTTCTTGTCCCCATGTCCCAGCGGATACCATGCCATCAG
>CANQEC010000242.1 GCA_947594335.1 uncultured Lachnospiraceae bacterium | reverse complement strand
CGTCGAACGCGGCTGCGAGGTCTACATATGAGCAAAAAGCAAAAAAGCGCGCTTTTCCGCATCATCGCGGCGGCGATAGTGACAGTCGTCCTCATCGCCGTCCCCGCCGTGCCCGAGAGCGGGATATTGCGCCTCTGCCTTTTCCTCCTACCTTATCTGATAGTCGGTTATGACATCATCATCGGCGCGGTCGAGGGCATAATACATCTTCAGCCGTTCGACGAGTGCTTTTTGATGGCTGTCGCGACGGTCGGCGCCTGCGACAGTCGCGGCCGTCGGAAGCATGACAATCCCGCTGATGCTCGAGATGGGCTACGACAAGCGGTTCAGCGTCGCTCTTGTCGCTGTGGCGGGCGGTCTCGGCGTCATTATTCCTCCGAGCATCCCGTTCATCCTGTACGCACAGGCCACGGGAGCATCCGTCAGCAGCATGTTCATCGCCGGCATCATCCCCGGCATTCTGATCGCCGCGATTCTGATGGGCTACGCCTACTACCACTGCAAACGGTACGGCGAAGACAAGGAAAAAATCCGCGCGATCGTCGGCGAACTCCACAGCAGAGGCTTTGGAAAAGTGTTCTTCTCCAGCTTTTTCGCGCTGCTGACCCCGGTAATCATCCTCGGCTGCATCTACTCTGGCGTCACCTCGCCGACAGAGGCCGCCGTGATCGCCGTGTTCTACTCCTTGATCATCAGTATGTTTGTCTATCGGACACTGAAACCAAAGGATCTGATCGATGTGCTCCGCGAAGCAGTGCGCACCTTCTGTCCGATTCTCTTCATCCTGGCAGCATCCGTCGCGTTCTCGAGGATCCTGACGCTGATGCATGTGCCGCAGACGGTATCCGCGTGGATGACCGGCGCGTTCACAACACGGTTCACGATTCTTCTCGTGATTAATCTGCTGCTTCTCGTGGTCGGCATGGTCATGGACACCAGCCCGGCGATCCTGATTCTCGCCCCGATCCTGGCGCCCATCGTGGCGTCGTTCGGCGTGGACGCCGTCCACTTCGGAATCATCATGGTCGTCAACCTCGCGATCGGCTTTGTGACGCCTCCGATCGGCGTCAATCTGTTCGTCGCAAGTTCCATGTCAAAAGTACCCGTCATGCAGATCGCGAAAAAGGCTCTGCCGATGATCGCGCTGTTCATGGTCGCTCTGCTGCTGATCACGTATATTCCGCAGATCAGCCTGCTGCTGGTATAAAGGAGGGATGCAGGCATGAAAAAAATAATTCTTTTACTGACAATGCTTCTGGCGTCCGCCTTCTGTTTTACCGGCTGCCAGGAAAAAGGACAGACGTACGCCTGGGTACTGGCCACGGCCAGCCCGGAGGACACGGTCACACAGATCTATGCGGAAAAATTCGCCGAGGAAGTCAACCGCCTCTCGGACGGCGAGCTGAGCATCGAGGTTTACGCGAACAGCTCTCTCGGCGGCGACACCGAGCTCCTTGAGAGCGTCATGTGCGGGGATATCCCGTTCGTCGTTCAGAATACGGCTCCGCAGGTCAGTTATCTGCCGCGGCTGTGCCTCTTCGACCTGCCGTGCGTGTTCGGGGAAATCACCGAGCTTCACAAGGTTCTGGACAACGAAGAGTTTATGGAAAAGATCAACGAGATCTACGCGGAAAAAGGCATTGCGCTGCTTGGCATGAGCGACCAGAATTTCCGTGTCATGACCTCAAACAAGAATATCGAGAAGCTGAGCGATTTTTCCGGCGTCAAGATCCGCACGATGGAAAATTCCTACCACATGGCGTTTTGGTCGGCGATCGGCGCAAACCCGACTCCGATGGCTTTTTCCGAAGTCTACATCGGCCTGCAGCAGAACACAATCGACGCGCAGGAGAATCCGTATGAGGTCGTCGTATCCAACAAGTTCTACGAACAGCAGGACTACGTCGTTCAGACCAACCACCTGCCGCATCTGCTGAGCCTGATCACAAACCAGGAATTTCTGCAGAATCTTCCGCAGGAACAGCAGGATATCATCGCTGAAGCCGCTTCGATTGCCCGCGACTACTCCCGCGAGCAGGCGCTCTCCCGCGCGAATGACCGTATCGCCATCTGCGAGGAAGGCGGCGCGCAGATCGTGGAGCTCTCCGATGAGCTGAGAGAACAGATGCGCGAGGCCTCCGCAGATCTTTACGAGGATATACGCAAAGTGGTTGCGGATGACGAACTCTATTCCATGTATATCGGACAGACGGCAGCTCCCGCTTCTGCGGACGCGGAATAACAGGACTGATAATACAACCGCAAGGGGCAGGATATCTGTGAAAGACCCTCAGGAAACTTCCGCAGATATCCTGCCCCTGCGGCGTTCTCTTTTCCTGTTCTATAAAAATTTTATAAAACCTTTTTTGTTCATAAATCATTCATATTTGAGTGGTAAAGTTTCCTAATCATAAGGAGGTATTGAAAAATGAAAAAGAAAAGGAAAACCCGCAAACTGCTTCTGATCCTGCTGATTCTTGTACTTCTGCTGGCCGCTCTGGCCGCAGCGTTTATCCTGAACGGAAAGAAAAAAGGCTCCTCTGCTCTTCCGTCCAACATCACGACAGAGCAGGCCCATATCGGCACGATCCGGCTGACAACAGAAGGCAGCGGTTTCATTGAACCCGCGGATGACACGCTCGTCTCCTCTGATTACACGATGAAAATCGACACCGTGGAAGCGGAAAACGGTGATGTCGTCGCCGCCGGAGATGTGATCGCAACCGTCGATCAGGATTCTCTCGACGACCAGATTTCTCTGCTTGAGGAGCAGCTTTCAGAGATCAATACCTCGATCTCCGGACTCGACGATTCCGGCTCCTCTTCCCTGACTTCCCCCGTTACCGGCCGCGTAAAACGGATCTTCGCGCGCCCGGATGAATATCTGGAGGACATCGTGGCGGACCACGGCGGTGTCATGGAGATCTCCGCAGACGGAAAGCTGAAAATCGTCATTAAATCTGACCGGACATTAAAGCCCGGGGATGAAGTGACCGTCTCATTTTTGAGCTATGAGGTGGACGGAACCATCCAGTCCGCCGATCACGGAGAATACACGATCGTCATCGAGGACAATTCCAATTATCAGGTGGATACGGAGGCGACCGTCACAGACGAGAACGGCGTGCTTCTCGGAACCGGATATCTCGCGTCCAATCACCCGTACCTGGTGGACGGGACTTACGGCATTGTGGATGAAATCAATGTGGATATCGGAGATCACGTGGACGCCGGCGCCACTTTGCTGACACGGCGCAGCTATACTTACAACGGCACTTATCTGACACTGCTTGAGGACCGCCAGAAACTGATGGAAAAGCTTCAGGAACTCCGTACCCTGCAGCGCAGTCCCAGGATCACTGCCGTAAAGGACGGAATCGTATCGGATCTCTCTCTGCAGGATCAGACAACGGTCGCGGAGGATTCTCCGATGTACCGTCTGATCTCCACCGACCGCTTCTGGCTGAAGGCTGAGATCGACGAGCTTGACATCGCGGGGGTAGCCGCGGGACAGAGCGCATCCATCGTGTTTGACGCTTTCGACACGGAAACCTACGAAGGCACGGTCGAGAAGGTATCCGCTCTCGGCACCAACACCGGCGGCGTGACCAGATACACCGTCACCATCGCGGTTCCAGGCATGGAAAAACTGAAGACCTCCATGAGTGCGACCGCAACCATCGTCACAGATGAGCGGGAAAACACCCTGATCGTACCGGTGGACGCCGTGCAGACGGACGACGGACAGAACTATGTGACTGTCGTAGAGGGCGAGGAACAGAGAGCAGTTCCCGTCACACTCGGTCTTGTCAACAACACGGAAGCCGAGATTCTTGAGGGACTCTCGGAAGGTGACACCGTCACGGTCGTATGATGGAACAGAGCCGCGCCGAATTCCGGGGAGGTGACAACTGATATGATCGAACTGCGTGATATCAGGAAAATCTATCAGCTCGGCGGCGAGGAAGTTCACGCGCTTGACGGAGTGACGCTCACGATTCAGGATCATGAGTTTGTCGCGATCATCGGCGCTTCCGGAAGCGGAAAATCCACTCTGATGAACATCATCGGCTGCCTCGACACGGCAGATGAAGGAACCTACAGGATCGACGGCCAGGAGGTTTCCGATCTTTCCGAGCGTCAGCAGAGCATTCTGCGCAACCGCAAGATTGGCTTCATCTTCCAGCAGTTCAATCTGCTGCCAAAGCTGACCGCCTACGAAAATGTGGAGCTTCCGCTGATTTATCAGGGAATTTCCGCCCG
>CANQEC010000241.1 GCA_947594335.1 uncultured Lachnospiraceae bacterium | reverse complement strand
AATAACGCAAAACAATAACAGACATGCAAAGGAGTCAGGAAATGCAGTTCAATGACAAAAAACTTTGGAAACAGATCGCACTCATATGTATTTTGCTGGGCTTCAACATCTTCTCGCTCCTGGCATTTACAAATGGAAACAACAAGAGAATTGTTGAGCAGAATGACAGATATCTGACCGACGCGACGAGGCTCGTGTCGAAGCGGGTGGATGATATCCTGAAAAGGGCGCAGAAAAGTATAAGCGCTCTGGCGTTCCTGTACGCGCAGACGCTGTCTTCCCCGGAGGTGGAGCCGGAGATTCTGACGGAGCTTTCCGATAAGGCGCCGTTTGAATATGTGGAACTGGTTTCCGCGGACGGAAGACACCTGGATTCCCAGGGAGAGATAGAGGATGTCAGCGGCCAGAATTTCTTTATTGAAGGAATGAAGGGAAATTCCGGTTCCGATGTCATGACCGATAAGGGGGAAGACGGAAAGACGGCCGTGCTGTTTTACACGCCGATCTATTACGGGGATGAGATCGTCGGTGTGATGAACGGCGTTTACGGGAATGAGATTATGGAAGATCTTCTCACGGCTTCCTTCTTTGACGTGCAGGCCAGAACCTATCTCTGCGAGCCGGACGGCACCGTGGTCTATGCTTCTGGAGTGAAGAAGAAGCCTGACAATATTTTTGATGCGCTTGCGGAGAACACCAATATTTCGGAGGAGGCCAGGGAGCAGGTGCGTCTGGCTTTCAAAAATCACGAAACCCGCACCTATACATACAGCGGATCAAGCGGTACGGGAAATGCCTGCGTTACGGAATTATCCAATGACTGGATGCTGATGCAGACGTTTCCGTCTACTGTGAACAGCCGTATGATCGACATCGCGGATCAGGCAGGTATCAGTCTTGAGGTCAGACTGATCGTCGGTTTTCTGATCTATATTATGTTCATCCTGTTTCTTAACAGGAAGCTGGAAAGCGAGAAAAAAGAAATGTCCCGGATCGTCGGGGCAGTCACGCAGCTGTTTACACGGTTTGTCGTGGTTAATTTTGAAAATGATACCTATGAATATCTGGAGACGGTGGATGAAGGGATTAAAAAGAAAGGCGCCTACGCGGATCTGATCGAGTACATGACCCCGCGGTATATCCAAGATGAGGGGGAGGAAGAGGTAGGCTTCGTCATTCGCAAGGATTATATCCAGGAACATATGGATGAAAATACCCCGTATCTGCAGTGCGAATACCGCATAAACTGGGGGAAAGAACAGTGGGAGAATATCTCGATCCTGTGCCTTAAAAGAGAGGAAGGAGTTCCTTCCATCGTTCTGATGGCAGTCCAGGATGTAACGGCTCTGAAAGAAAAAGAGACACAGACGCGGCTGGCGCTAAAGAATGCGTTTGAGGCGGCTGAGGAGGCCAACCGCGCAAAAAGCGACTTCCTTTCACGGATGTCCCATGACATCCGCACGCCGATGAACGCGATCATGGGGATGACGGCCGTCGCCGCCATGCATGTGGACGACCGGGAACGTCTGATGGACTGTCTGCACAAGATAACGGTCTCGAGCCGTCACCTGCTTGCGCTGATCAACGATGTGCTGGATATGTCAAAGATTGAGAGCGGGAAGATCACGCTGTCTGAGGAAGAGTTCAATATGGCCGGACTGGTTGAGAGCCTTCTGACGATCATCCGCCCGCAGATCACGGCGAAGCAGCAGCATCTGAAAGTGAATATTTCCCATATTGTCCATGAGGACGTGATCGGGGACACCCTGCGCTTAAGTCAGGTATTTGTCAATATTATGGGAAATGCCGTGAAATTCACGCCGGAAGGCGGGGATATCTCCTTCGGGATCAGTGAGACGGCGTCTCTCATCAAGGGGCAGGCCTGCTATGAATTTGTCTTTGAGGACAACGGGATCGGTATGGAGCCGGATTATATTGACAGCATATTCGAGCCGTTTACACGGTCCAACACTTCAGTGACGAAAAAGATCGAGGGAACCGGCCTTGGAATGCCCATCGCCAGGAATATCGTCAGGATGATGAACGGTACGATCAAGGTGGAGAGTGAGCTTGGCAAAGGTTCCAGATTTACGGTTCAGATTTATCTGCCTCTGCAGAATGTCGAGAAGGAGGACGTGACAAGTCTGGCCGATCTGGAGATCCTGGTCGCGGACGACGACCGGGACGCGTGCGTCGCAGCCTGTGAGATTCTTGAGAGCATCGGGATGGATGCATCCTGGGTACAGAGCGGCGAGGAAGCCATTGAGAAGGTGGTCAGCGCGCATGAGAGAAATGAAGAATACGCGGCGATCATTCTGGACTGGAAGATGCCGGGCAAAAGCGGCGTCGAGACGGCGCGCGAGATACGCGAAAAGGTCGGCGGAGATGTTCCGATCATTATTCTTTCCGCTTACGACTGGTCTGAGATTGAGCAGGAGGCAAGGGAGGCGGGCGTCAACGCGTTCATTGAGAAGCCGCTGTTCCGCTCACGCCTGATCAGTGTCCTGAAAGCCCTTGTGGAGACGGGGGCGGATGTAAAAAAGATCAGCATTGACAGCTTCCAGGAGGAGGATTACAGCGGCAGAAGGGTGCTTCTTGTGGAGGATAATGAGCTGAACCGGGAGATTGCGGCGGAACTGCTGGAATCGATCGGCATCTGTGTGGAGATGGCGTTTGACGGGCAGCAGGCTGTGGATATACTGAAGGAGAAGCCGGAGAATTATTACGATCTTATCTTTATGGATATCCAGATGCCGGTCATGAACGGATACGACGCGGCCCGCGCCATCAGAGGATCAGGCCGGGCGGATCTGGAGAAGATACCGATCGTCGCAATGAGCGCGGATGCCTTTTCCGATGATATCCGCAGGGCGAAGGAAGCGGGGATGGACGACCATGTCGCGAAGCCCGTGGAGTTTGACAAGCTTTCTGCGGCGCTTGAGAAATGGCTGATGTAAAAACTGTGAAAGCAGACGGTTTGCGCATACATTTTGGCGCAAGGCAATTTCTGTGCATCTGGCATGAAAATCCCGGGGATTGCGGTGCGAAATCGAGCAGGAGGCGGTTTTCCTCCTGCTCGTCTGCGCGGTCCAGGTGCTGCATCCGCAGCTGGTTTCCATACCTGGGCCTGCGCATCAAAGCTTTGGCAGGAAATAGGAGGCAAATATGAAGACACTAGTACTGGCGGAGAAGCCGTCCGTGGGACGCGACATCGCGCGCGTGCTGCGCTGTCAGCAAAAAGGCGACGGATTTCTTGAGGGGAAAGAGTATGTCGTGACCTGGGGGCTTGGGCATCTGGTGGAGCTGCAGGATCCGGAAGGGTACGACAAAAAATATAAAGAATGGAAGGCGGAGGATCTGCCGATCATGCCGGAAAAACTGCAGACAGTCGTGATTGCGAAGACGGGGAAACAGTACCGGGCAGTGCAGAATCAGCTGAACAGGAAGGATATCGGGGATGTCGTGATCGCGACGGACGCGGGGCGCGAGGGAGAACTGGTGGCGCGCTGGATCCTGCAGAAGGCAGGCTGCCGCAAGAAATGCCGCCGGCTCTGGATTTCCTCCGTGACGGACAAGGCGATCCGCGAGGGATTTGCGAAGCTGAAGGACGCGAAGGAGTACGATCACCTCTTTGAGGCCGCGGTATCCCGCGCGGAAGCCGACTGGCTGGTCGGCATCAATGCGACGCGCGCCCTGACCTGCAAATACAACGCGCAGCTTTCCTGCGGCCGCGTGCAGACGCCAACGCTCGCGATGATCGAAAAGCGCGAGGAGGAAATACGGAAATTTCAGCCGCAGACATACTACACGGTGGCGGCGGAGGCGCGGGTCGCCGCGGGAAACAATGCGGCATCAGGAAGACCAGGAACAGGGACTTTTGCGGGAAACAGTGCAGCATCAGGAAGACCAGGAACAGGGACTTTTGCGGGAAACAGTGCAGCATCAGGAAGACCAGGAGCCGGGACTTCCGCGGGAAACAGCAGGCCGCAGAGCATCCGCTTCCAGTGGCGCGACGGCGCGTTGGGCGGCTGCCGGACCTTCTCGAAGGAACGCGCGGAAGCCGTAAAAAAGGCGCTGCAGACCGGGACTCTGACAGTCACGAAAGTGGAAAAGAAGCGCAAAAAGACGTATGCGCCTCTGCTGTATGATCTCACAGAATTGCAGAGGGATGGCAATAAGAGGTTCGGCTACTCGGCCAAGGACACGCTGAATATCATGCAGCGGCTCTATGAAAACCACAAGGTTCTGACGTATCCGCGCACCGATTCGCGCTATCTCAC
>CANQEC010000240.1 GCA_947594335.1 uncultured Lachnospiraceae bacterium | reverse complement strand
CGACCGGAAGCAGTGATGCGATAACTTACGAGTCCTATGCGGATATGGTTGCGGCTTACAAGGAAGATATCCAGGAGGTATATGCCGGCGACCGATACGGAAATAACATGGTTGCGCTTTATAACCCTCTGAACTATATCGGAGCAAATGACACGAGCGATCCCGTCTGGACAAAGATCGTCATGGGCGCTTCGGAGGGAGATATGTCGATGTTTTCCTCCCTGAATCTGCAGATCGCATGGCTGAACGCCGGGGTAGACGCAGTGATCGAATGGCAGTGGGACGGAGGCCATGTCCCCTCTGAGGTACTGGGCAATTCTTTCTCCCTCTATGTCGACCAGATGTACGGGAAATATGTGGAAGGTGCAGTTACGATCGAGAAAGCCGCAGCGGTAAAGCAGACGGTGAACGGAACAGCAGAAGCGGCGACCGGTACGGACATCAGCGGATGGGTAAACGCGGAGGATATCACTGCCGTATCGTTTACACTCTCCGACGCTGCGGCTTACAGAACGAAGGGCGCAAGCAAGGCGATGCCTGGGTTTGATGTGATCGATTACGGGCAGGAGGATTATGTATTCGGCAGCTCCGAAAAGGATGCGCGGCACTGGGATATGTACCTGCTTGATATTTTTGAAGAATATGCGGACGCTCTTGAACCGCTGTTTTCCGTGGGGAGTGGAGAGACAGCACAGGAACTTTTGGCGGATGAGCAGGCAAATGACGAGCAGATGCCGTCGGCACTTCCGAACGGAGAGCAGCCGGGAGAAGGGCAGGTCCCACCGGAGCTTCTGAATGGGGATCAGCCAGAAAATGGACAGACGCCGCCAGCACTTCCGAACGGAGAGCAGCCGGGGAATGGGCAGGCGCCGCCAGCACTCCCGGAAGGAGAACAGCCAGGTGGCATGAGCGGCGGGCAGCCGGGCAGTTTTGGCGGCTCCGGCGAGGTGACGCAGGGAACTTCCGCAAACACGATCTCAGACGATGGAATATACAGCGGTTCTGATTATATTTCTTCCGGTGACGATGAAAACGCTCTGCGGATAGACGGCACAGAAGTCACTTTAGATGGAATTACGGTGGAGAAGTCTGCCGGAAAATCTTCTAATACGGAAGATGGAGATTTTTATGGAATGAACGCAGCTCTGCTCGCGACAAACGGCGCGGCAGTGACAATCAGGAACGCTTCGGTCAGCTCCTCCGCGCAGAACGGAAACGGCATGTTCAGCTACGGCAGCGGGACTACAGTCAATATTTCAGATTCTGAAATCACGACCACAGCGGATAATTCCGGCGGGATCCAGACGACCGGCGGCGGCACGACGAACGCGGCCAACCTGACGGTTGAGACCTCCGGGAATTCCTCCGCGGCGATTCGCTCGGACCGGGGCGGCGGGACAGTGAACGTGGACGGCGGCAGCTACACGACAAACGGGTACAATTCTCCGGCGATATATTCCACCGCCGCAATCACCGTGAAAAACGCCGCGCTTACCGCCGACAATTCCGAGGCGCTTGTCATTGAGGGCAAGAATTCCATTGCTCTTGAAAACTGTGCTGTGACCGGAAATATGAGCGATACGAAGGGAAGCAGCTCGGACGAAAACGTGCACAATGTCATGATCTATCAGTCCATGTCCGGAGATGCCGATGTAGGGACTTCCGAATTCACCATGACCGGCGGGACTCTGACTTCTGAAAACGGGGATATGTTTTATGTGACTAATACCCATTGTGCTGTGAAGCTCTGCGGCGTGGAGATCGTCAATCAGGACAGTGACGGATATCTTCTGAACGTGAGCGGCAATTCCGCGTCCCGCGGCTGGGGCTCTGCCGGAGCGAACGGCGGGCAGGTGGAATTCACTGCGTCCGACCAGTCGCTGAACGGAGATATCGTTGTCGATACTGTCTCCAGGCTGAATCTGATCCTTTCCGGAAACAGTGATTTTACGGGTACGGTCAACATCGTTGACAACGCACAGGGCGGAACGGCAGTCGATGACAATGCGGTCATTACCGTGGAGAGCGGGAGCAAGTGGACATTGACCGGAGACTGTTCAGTTACAAGCCTGACCAATCACGGGACGATTGATTTCAACGGTTATACCATCACACTGGCAGACGGGACTGTGCTGGAAGAATTGTAAAGCAGAAAAATGTTTGTTAGAGACGAATGAGGTGAATAGGTTATGAAAGTTTTAATTATCGGCAAGAAGGAACGCTATGAAAAATACTGCCCGGACACAGAGTTTGCCCGTTCGGCGGAGAAAATTTATGTTGATCTGAAAACGCCTGTGGAAGAAATGCTCGCGGCAGCTTCCGACGCGGATTTTATTGCGGCGGACGCGATCGCCAAAGTGCCGGCGGAACTGATCCAGAAAATGCCAGCTCTGAAAGTCATTCATTCCGAGGGCGTTGCCTATAATGGCATTGACCTGAAAGCGGCTGCGGAGCGCGGGGTTTACGTATGCAATAATAAAGGGATCAATGCTTCCGCAGTTGCGGAACAGACCATTCTTCTGATGCTGGGACTGCTTCGGAATGTTGTCCCGTGCGATCGGGACGTCCGCGAGGGCAGACAGATCCAGACGAAAGAGAGAATGATGGTGGAAGGAATCACGGAATTTGAAGACTGCCGTGTCGGTCTGATCGGCTTTGGGGATATCGCGAAAGCTCTGGCTGTACGGCTGCGCCCCTTCGGGTGTGAGGTATATTATCATGCCACGAGCCGGAAATCCCCGGATCTGGAGGCTGAGTACGGCGTTTCGTGGCTGGAACTGCCGGAACTGATTTCCTCCTGCGACATGGTAAGTATTCATGTGCCGGTCACTCCGGACACGGAAAAGATGGTGGATGAGGACTTCCTGAAGAGGATGAAAAAGACCGCTTATCTGATCAATACCTCGCGGGGGGAACTTGTGGATAATGAAGCGCTCTGCAAGGCGCTGAGCGAAGGATGGATTGCCGGTGCCGGGCTGGATACGGTCGCGCCGGAACCAGTACAGCCGGATCATCCGCTGGTAACCCTGCCAGAAGGAGTCAGGGAAAAAATTCTGTTCTCTCCGCATATTGCGGGGATCACAACCAATACGTTTAAGAAAGCCCACCGGAATATCTGGAAAGCATTTGAAGACGCTGCTTCGGGGAGGCGGCCGCGAAATGTTGTGTCAGATGGAAGATGACTACCACTTCTTCAGGCGGTGAAGAGCAGATTTTAATCAGAAAAGAGGTGACTATGCGGCATGAATAATGATCCTTTTCTGATGATACATCGGGGGTGGAGCCATTATGTGGACAGACTGCGGGATGAACTGACTTAACACGGAACAGGTAACCGAGCAGAAGGATAAGGAAATGGCCGTCAAGCTTTTGGGAAGGGGGATGTCCATGGGATACCATCGCGGAACTGGTCGGACGCAGTGTGGATGTGATCCGGCAGTGGGAAGGGTGCAGTCAAGGGCAAGGGCGTCACCGTGAGGTGGGGTCTGAAGGAAGCCGGAGACAAAACACTGGCTTGTAAAAGTTATCCGGACAGGCTGCGAAGCGTGGATGAGGCTGCTAAACAAACTAAAGTCCAATAACTGCACGGAACGCCAGCAGTAGACGGGGCAGGTATAAGTGGGAAAGAACGTGTGAGTACCCGGGGAGATCTCACGGACACAGCAATACGATAAAACATTCGCAGCTATGGTCGAAAAAGGTTTACCGTGAGAAGTCAGCAGAGCCCGTATTACAATACCCTGTGGCTTAAGACACGGGGAAAGGGGCAAACAGTAGGAGGAGTAGGAGGTGCCATTCCTAAATGGAAACCATATATGGAATTAAGTACAGACAACTTCATATCGAGGACTACCTGAGAGAGCTGCCTGCGGAACAGGGAAGGGTATCAGGAGTGTACGCCCATGAATGGATTACCGGGGACACTGACACCAATACGGACTTTTGGACGGACAACCTGCTCGATACCATACTTAGAAGCGACAACCTCAATGCCGCATATAAGAAAGTGAAAGAGAACAGAGGCTCCGGTGGGATTGACGGGATGCAGGCAGATGAACTTCTGCCTTATCTGAGAGAACACCAGGGGGAACTTGTCGGGCAGCTGCGGAATGGGAAATATAAACCCAATCCAGTCCGCAGGGTAGAGATACCAAAGGAGGAGAAAGGAAAAGTCAGGAAATTAGGAGTGCCCACAGTGGTGGACAGACTGGTTCAGCAGGCGGCCGCGCAGGAACTGACGCCAGTCTTCGAGGAACAGTTTTCAGACAACAGCTTCGGATTCCGGCCGGGAAGAAGTGCGCGTG
>CANQEC010000239.1 GCA_947594335.1 uncultured Lachnospiraceae bacterium | reverse complement strand
CATGATTAATTGTGTAAATAGCTATATCGAGAGCTTTATACATATCACCACGTCCTTTAAACTCTATAATAATGGTTCTATATTATACTATTAATATAGCATTTTAGCAATATTTTTAACGAATTTAGAAAAAAATTAATAAAAAGCATTACCAAGTAAAAGCCTGTTTATATTTTTTAACTGATCTGATTGATGCCGTACGGCTCGGTGGCAAATACTGCCCGGCCGTCATACAGTACCTCGATCTCCACGCCGCGGTTGTTGCGGAACGTGAAGTATGTACCGTCACCGGGTACGTCTGTTACAGCCACCAGGGTAAAGCCCACCAGGGAGTGGAAGTCCGCTGCAGTACGTTTCTGGTTCATAGTCATGCCTCCTTTCCTAATGCATTTTATAAAATATAACGTAATGCAAAGCATTTTGTGACGCAAAAAATCCGGCAGCAGAATGACCTGCCGCCGGTACCACGGGTGTAACAGTTCCCCGCATTATTTGTATCACTTCCCCGCATTATTTGTATCACTTCCCCGCATTATTTGTATCACTTCCCCGCATTATTTGTATCACTTCGCTGGATACCACAATCCTCGCTGGCGTGTTGCGTCGTGTTGCATTTCGTGTTGCATAGCGTTGATAAATGTGTTAAAACTGCAATAAATCTGTTAAACCGCGAATAATAAAAAATGCCGATTTTACGCGGCTTTCCTGGAAATGCTGATTTTATGCGGGCTTCCGATTTCGGGGTGTGGCCGGTTCGATTCCCGTTATCTGCTTTTGACCCTGGTTTCCGGGGTTTTTCTTTTTTACGCAGGTACGTGTACTGTGTCAGCAGCAGACTTCACGTGCGTGTGGGGAGGGGAAAGCGCTCCTGTCCGATTAATATCCTTTGAATTTCACGTGATTTCCGCGTGATTTCCGCAGAAAACCTCTTGCGTTTGGCATAAAATGGTGCTATGATAATGTAGAATTAAATAGTAATACGAATGCAGAAGTGGACCGTTGGTCCACTTTTCTTTGTAACATACGGAAAGTATGAATGCTGTAATTACACGGAAGGTTCCGGCCAGAACAACGAAGGAAGAGGAAAAGCTGTAAACGGGAGGCATGTGAATGAGCAGGAAGGAAATCTATGAACAGAAGACGGAAGAACTTCTGATCCCGATCGTCGGGGAGAACGGATTTGAACTGGTGGATGTGGAGTATGTAAAAGAAGGCGGAACCTGGTATCTGCGGGCGTATATTGACAAGCCGGGTGGTATCACGGTGGATGACTGCGAGAAGGTCAGCCGCAGACTCAGCGACCTTCTGGATGAAAAAGACTATATTGATGAAGCGTACATCCTCGAAGTGAGTTCGCCAGGACTCGGAAGACCGCTGAAAAAGGACAAAGATCTTGAAAGAAGTATCGGCGAGGAGGTGGAGATACGGACATTCCGTCCGATCCGCCATCAGAAGGAATTTACCGGGATACTGAAGGCGTATGATAAAGAAAAAATCATTATAGAGATGGAAGAGCAGGAACAAATGGAGTTTGAGCGTTCACAGATAGCGCTGATCAGGCTGGCATTTGATTTCCAGTGAGGAGGATACGATCATGAATAACGAGTTGTTTGAGGCACTGACGATTCTGGAAAGAGAAAAGAACATCAGTAAAGGGACGCTGCTCGAGGCGATCAGGCAGTCTCTTCTGCAGGCCTGCAAAAACCATTATGGGAAGACCGAGGCGTCGAATGTTGTCGTGAATATCGATCCTGAGACGTGTGAATTTGAGGTATACGCGGAGAAGACAGTGGTTGAACAGGTGCAGGATGAGCTGTCAGAGATCAGTCTGACGAACGCGAAGCTGAAAAACAGCAGGTATGAACTTGGGGATATTGTCCGTGTTGAGATTAAATCAAAAGAGTTTGGCAGAATCGCCACGCAGAATGCCAAGAACGTCATCCTTCAGAAAATAAGGGAGGAAGAGCGCAAGGTACTGTACAATGAGTACTATGAGAAAGAGCGCGATATTGTGACAGGTATTGTGCAGCGGCGCATTGGCAGAAATATCAGCATTAACCTGGGCAAGGTCGATGCGATTCTTAATAATGAAGAAATGATCAAAGGAGAAACGTACCAGCTCAATCAGCGCATCAAGCTGTATGTGCTTGAGGTGAAGGATACGCCCAAAGGCCCGAAGATCCTTGTGTCAAGGACGCATCCGGAACTTGTGAAACGGCTGTTTGAAATGCAGGTCAGTGAAGTACATGACGGTACGGTGGAGATAAAAAGCATCGCAAGGGAGCCGGGAAGCAGAACAAAGATCGCCGTCTGGTCAAACAATCCGGACGTGGATCCCGTGGGAGCGTGCGTCGGCCTCGGCGGCTCCCGCGTCAATGCGGTAGTTGAAGAGCTGAATGGTGAGAAGATCGATATTATCAACTGGGATGAGAATCCGGCTCTTCTGATTGAAAATGCGCTCAGCCCGGCTGAGGTTATTTATGTCAGCGCGGATGCCGATGACAAGACGGCGACTGTCGTTGTTCCGGACCTTCAGCTCTCGCTTGCGATCGGAAAAGAAGGCCAGAACGCAAGGCTGGCCGCGAAGCTGACCGGTTTTAAGATTGATATCAAGAGTGAGACCGAGGCGAGGGATTCCGGCGACCTGATGGATGAAGACGAATACTACGATGAGGACGGGTATTACGAAGACGGCTACTATGAAGAAGAATACTATGAGGACGGGAACTATGAAGACGGGGAATATTCCGGCGTGGACGGTGATTATTCCTATGACAGCGCTGATGGGGAGACTTATGAAGACCAGGACGGCGGTTACGTTCAGGAAGATTATGAGACTTCAAAGTTCCGTCAGGAAGAAGAGACGTATGATGAACCGAAAGATCCGGAAATTCAGGAATAAAGTCAGGAGTTTTGCATGGCCCAGATGAAAAAGATCCCGCTCAGGAAATGTACGGGATGTCAGGAAATGAAAAGTAAAAAGGAAATGATCCGTATACTCCGGACAGCACAGGACGGAATCGTGCTCGATGCTACCGGCAGGAAAAACGGCCGCGGCGCATATCTGTGCCCTTCAATGGATTGTTTCAATAAAGCAGTCAAAAACAAAGGACTGGAGCGCTCCCTGAAGGAAAAGGTTCCCGAGGAGACGTATGAAAGCCTGAAAAGGGAGATTGAGTCGATTGAGAAGAGATAGCGTGTTATCCCTGATAGGCCTCGCGAAAAAGGCCGGAAAGGTTGCCTCAGGTGAATTTCAGACGGAACAGGCGGTAAAAAGAGGAAAAGCCTGTGCAGTGATCGTCTCGGCGGAGGCGTCGGAGAATACAAAGAAAAAGTTTCGCAATATGTGTACCTTTTACGAAGTACCTTTCCATGTCTATGGCAAAAAGGAGGAGCTGGGAGCCGCGATCGGATGTGAATTTCGGGCATCCCTTGCGATTCTGGATCATGGACTTGCGGCATCGGTAGAAAAAAGGCTCGAAAATGCGCAGAACGGAGGCAGCAAAGAGAATGGGTATCAGGGTTCATGAGTCAGCCGAAAGACGGAGAAAAGACAGTAAGGAAACTGATCAGGCCAGGCAGCAGCCTGGCGGCAGAACGGCAGGAGATAAAAAGGAGGAGGAACGGATGCAGCAGAAAACGGATATGGATGCATCGAAGAAACCGGAGACAACCGCGCGGGGTGATCAGGCCGGAAAGAAGCAGGAGGCGGAGGGAGAGACTAAACCGAAAAAGAAAAATGTTTATAAAGTGATCCGCAAGGAAAACAGCAGAACCGGATGGGTACCGGGGAGCGGCAGACCAAGACAGCCCGGCAGACCCGGTCAGCCAGGCCAGCCGGGTGCAAGGCCGGCTGGTGCGAGACCTGCGAATCCTGCCGCGAGACCGCAGGGGGCGGGTCCTGTAAAAGCGCGTGATCCGCAGGATCCTGCAAAGAATGCGGGAGCAAAACAGCAGGATGCGGCAAGGATGCAGGGTATAAAACAGCCGGAAACGGCAAAAGCTCAGAGTGTGAAGCAGCCGGAGGAAGCAAAGCTGCAGAATGTGAAGCCGGCGGAAACACCCGTCCCGACGGAGCGGAAAACTTTGGCGGCGCCGCAGAACCGTCAGGAGAAGGGTGCGGCCGTGGAGGCAGGCGCACAGAAACAGTCCGGTCAGGACGCGGCAAAAGTATCAAAACCGGCTGAGACGAAGAGTCAGCCGCAGACTGCGGTCAGAAGCCAGGACGGCAGACGCGACGGCCAGGGCAGCAGAGGCCAGGATGGCAGACGCGACGGTCAGGGCGGAAGGAGCCAGGACGGCAGACGCGA
>CANQEC010000238.1 GCA_947594335.1 uncultured Lachnospiraceae bacterium | reverse complement strand
ACGGTTGTAACCGTATCAGGTGGTAGAGCATTCGGCTGTTAACCGAAGGGTTGTTGGTTCGAGCCCAACTCGGGGAGTTTTCTTATCTCATAAGAAATCTGTCTTATGAGATAAAAGTGTGTTACAATATTTATTTTGATGAGGCTCCTTGGTCAAGCGGTTAAGACATCGCCCTTTCACGGCGGTAACACGGGTTCGATTCCCGTAGGAGTCATTGAATTGAATAATGTATGGCGCCATAGCCAAGTGGTAAGGCAAAGGTCTGCAACACCTCTATCACCAGTTCAAATCTGGTTGGCGCCTCTTGGAAGCCCGGGAATTTAGAGTTCCCGGGCCTTTTTTTGCGCAGGCCCGGGAAAGGAAAATTGCTGCTGCGCAGCACCCGGGCCGCGCAGACGAGCAGGAGGAAAAATCGCCTCCTGTCCGATCGATCAGGCCCGGGAAAGGTAAATTGCTGCTGGCGCAGCACCCGGGCCGCGCAGCGGGCAAGATGACACGGCGCGGTTTATCTTTGTACTGGATGACCGGCATTCTTATATAACGTAATTATTACTGTAGCGTTCCATCTGCTTGTCAAGAATATCCTGCAGCGTAATGTTGTCGAGATACTCGTTGATGACGCGTTCAAGTCCCTGCCAGATTGGAAGTGTCGGGCAGTCGGCGCTCCGTTCGCACTGAACCGGACTCTGTTCAAGACAGGCGACCGGAGCCAGGCTCCCTTCCGTGATCCGGAGGATATCCCCGACCGTATATTTTTCGGGAGATTTGGCTAACATATAACCGCCCTGAAATCCGCGGTTGACCAGAAGAAAATCCGATTTGTTCAGGAGAGGAACGATCTGTTCAAGATATTTTTTAGAGATGCCCTGCCGGGCGGCAATATCCTTCAGCGCGATAAATCCGTTATTTTTATGTTCCGCGAGGTCGAGAAGCATTCGCAGAGCGTAACGTCCTTTAGTTGAAATTTTCATATATCGGGATCACTCCTTTGAGCTGTACTGTGCAGTTGAAAAATGACGAAAATGCAGATAAAATCTTTATACTATAATACCATATATTTAATAGGTATTCAAGGCGTTTCGCGGGCAGAAAATATTCAATTAAGTTGACAATTCAGTTTTATTATTTTACTATATCTTTAACTTTATCTGATTATTATGTGAAAGGAGATGTCTATTATGGTCAGAAAAACGGTCAGAGAGGTCAGAAATGAAGTCAGAGGCGGAAAGGGCGAGGTTATTTTTGAGCATGTCATTTCGACGGAAGAGATGAACGGGCATGGCAGACTGTATGCGAGAATACGGCTGGCCCCGGGGAACAGCATTGGATATCATCAGCATGTGGGAAATACGGAACCGTATTTTATTCTTGAGGGGAAAGGTGTGTTTGTTGACAATGACGGCTCGAGGACAGAGGTAGGCCCCGGGGATGTATGCTATATTGAGCCGGGCCAGAGCCATGCAATCGAGAATAATTCAGACGAAGAACTGGTGTTTATGGCATTGATCTATAATGAATAACCACAGCTTTCTGCCGCAGGTGAACGGCTGTAGGATTTGACGGGAGGTTTTGTGATGGATCTGGGTACAATCGGGAAAAAATTCAAAAAAATCAGTAAGGATACGATCGCTGAAGTTCAGAAAATGAATGATATCAGACAGATAAATTCCAGGATCAGCGAGCAGAAAAAACAGATTGAGGCAATCTATTCTCAGATGGGACAGAAACTGTACAAGCTTTATAAAGAGGCCCCTCTGGAAGGTTTTGATACGGAATTTCAGAAGATTGAAGAGCGTGTCGCGACGATTGAGGTGTACAATGACCAGATCCGGGAGATCAAAGGCGTGCGCCTCTGCCCGAACTGTCATACGGAGGTGCTGCTGAGCGAGCGGTATTGTTCTGCATGCGGACAGAAGCTTCCGGAAATTCTTCATATACAGAAGGATGAGGATGGAAATACGATCATTGAGGGTCCGGATGCGGAGATCATAGATGTACCGCCGCAGGAAAAGCCGGAGCCTGCCAGGTTGAAGGAGAAGAAGACAGAGGACGAATCCGGGAAGGAGCAGACGACGGAATCCGTGGAGACGGAACCGGAAGAGTCTGCGGAAGCAGAAGCCGCAGTGGAAGAGGCGGAACCGGAAGAACCCGAGGAAGCAGAGGCCGCAGTGGAAGAGGCGGAACCGGAAGAACCCGTGGAAGCAGAGGCTGTAGCGGAAGAGCCAGAACCGGAGAAGTCCGCGGAAGCAGAGGCCGTAGTGGAAGATATGGGAATGGGGGAAGGATAAATGTATTTTTATCTGCCGACAAAGATTTACAGTGAGAGAGACTGCGTAAGAAATCATGCCGATGAATGGACCGCACTGGGAAAGAATGCTTTGATCATGACAGGGAGAAGTTCCGCAAAAAACGGATCCCTGGAGGATGTGACGAAATCTCTCGAGGAGCGCGGCATAAATTACTGTATTTACAGCGATATTGAGGAGAATCCTTCGATTGAGACTGTTATGAAGGCCCGCGGCTTCGGTCTGGAGAAACAGGTGGATTTTGTTATCGGAATCGGAGGAGGTTCTCCGATGGACGCAGCGAAGGCGGCCGCGCTGATGATCGCGCAGAAGGAAAAGGATGCGGATTATCTCTACCAGAAGGGGTCTGATGAAGCGCTTCCGGTTGTGGAGGTTCCGACGACCTGCGGCACAGGCTCGGAAGCTACCCCGTACGCGATCCTGACGATTCACGGAAAACGGACAAAGAGCAGTCTTCCGCACCGCGTCTTTCCCCGCTTCGCGCTTGTGGACGGAAAGTATCTTCGGAAAGCTCCGCGCAGCCTGCTTGTAAACACGGCGGTCGATGCGCTCGGCCATTTTATTGAGAGTTATGTAAATACGAATGCCACTGAGTACAGCAGAATGCTCTGCACGTACGGGATGGGAATCTGGAGCAGCTGCAAGAATGTGCTGATCGGAGCGGCTGCCGGTGATGAGGACTTTGACAGGATGATGTGCGCGTCAACGATCGCGGGCATGGCGATCTCCCACACGGGGACGGCGCTTCCCCATGCGCTGAGCTATTACCTGACCTATGAGAAGGGAATCCCGCACGGGATGGCGGTCGGATATTTCCTTCCGGGCTATCTTTCCCAGGCGAAGCCGCTGGAGAGGCGGAAAGTGCTGAGTCTGATCGGATTTCCGGATATGCAGTATTTCCAGTCGTTTATTCAGAGACTGATCGGAACGATGGAGGCGGAGGATGAGCTGGTGGCCAGCGCGGTGAGAGGGACGATGGCCAAACCGGAAAAGCTGAGAAATGTGCCGTATGAGGTGTCGGAGGATGTGCTGTACCGTATCTGTGACATGGCTGCGGGAACGGCGCCTAAAACTCCCTCGCCCGCTCTGCGGGAAACGCCATAAAGAAAAGCCCGCGGACTGTCCTGCTGTCTGCGCAGCTTTCGCGGTTCTGCCGTGTATTTGCAGAGTCTGTATTTGTTTCGTCCGGTTCCAGACGGACGATGACGGCATACTTATAGAAAGGTACAAAGAAAATGGAAGGCGGAAACAATATAGTTATGGAGGCGCTTGTAAAGGAAATTCTGGAGAGTTACAGAGCTTATCCTGAGACTTGCAGCATCGGGACGAAGAACCGGCTGAACAAGGATACGATCATCAATATTCTTGAGGAGATCCGGTGCGTGGTCTTTCCCGGATATTTTGATCTGAAAGGGCTGAACCGGGATTCGATTGAATATCATGTGGGCGAGCTTCTGGAGGATATTCATTACAAGCTGAGAAAACAGGTTACGAAAGCCCTCTCGCATACAGAGGGAGGGGGGCCCGCGGATTATGAATCCGCCAGGGAGCAGGCTGACCGCATCGTGACAGCGTTTCTTGGGAAGATTCCGGCTCTGCGTGAAATTCTCGCCACGGATGTGCAGGCGGCGTATGACGGGGATCCGGCGGCGTTTAATACAGAAGAAGTCATATTTTCTTATCCGGGAGTATTCGCGATCACGGTAAACCGGATCGCGCATGAGCTTCATGTGATGGGAGTGCCGCTGATCCCGAGGATCATGACAGAGTATGCGCACAATCTGACCGGGATCGATATTCATCCCGGTGCGCAGATAGGAAGCTACTTTTTTATTGATCACGGAACGGGAGTTGTCGTCGGTGAGACGACGGAGATTGGGAAGCATGTAAAGATTTACCAGGGCGTTACGCTCGGAGCTCTCTCGACGCGGGGAGGTCAGTCTCTGCGCCATACCAAGAGGCATCCGACGCTTGAAGACAATGTGACGGTATACTCCGGGGCGTCTATTTTGGGCGGTGAGACGGTGAT